>JAPLAT010000110.1 GCA_026393175.1 Pseudonocardiales bacterium | reverse complement strand
CTGGTCCGCTACCTGCAGCGCGACCTGCTCGCCGACGACGCCGTCGCCGACAGCCCGCTGATCCGGGCGCAGGCCGTCCGGCTGCTCGCGGCCACCGCGCTGGACACGTTCCCCCACACGGCGCTCGCCGCGGGGCAGCGGGGGCCGGGCGCCGCCGACCCGAGCGCCGTCCGCCGGGCCCTGGCCTTCATCGACGAGCACGCGGGCGACCCGATCGGCGTCGGCGACATCGCCGACGCCGCGCGGCTGGGGCCGCGGGCGCTGCAGGCCGCGTTCCGGCGCCACCTGGACACGACCCCCTCGGCGCGGCTGCGCGAGGTGCGGCTCGAAGGGGTGCACCGGGACCTGCAGGCCGCCGACCCGACGGCCGGGGCGACGGTCGCCCGGATCGCGCGCAGGTGGGGTTTCGCCCACCTCGGGCGGTTCGCCGGGCTCTACCGCGAGCGGTTCGGCTGCCTGCCCAGCCGCACCCTCGAGGGGTGACGCGCGGCGGGTGTCCCGGCGGCGCCGGGCGCCTGTCCATCTCGCGCGCTCTCGCCCGATCGTGGCGCCGGGGCGGCCCGCGGCGGAGCCGCGTCAGCTGGCCCGGGCGACCGGGGTCGCCGTCCGGGCCGGGCCGTGACGACGCTCGCCCGGCCGGCCCGGCGGTCCCGGACGTAGCCTCGACCCATGACCGTCGCCAGGACGCTGCTTGAGTTCGACGACTCCTACGCCCGCGCGGTGCCGAGCCTGTCCCTGCCGTGGACGGCGGCGGCCTTCCCGGCGCCGCGGCTGCTGGCGCTCAACGAGGAGCTGGCCGACGAGCTGGGCGCCGACCCCGCGGCCCTGCGGGAGCCCGCGGGCGTCGCGCTGCTGGTCGGCCAGGGGCTCCCGGAGGGGACGACGCCGGTCGCCCAGGCCTACTCCGGGCACCAGTTCGGTCACTACCAGCCGCGCCTGGGCGACGGCAGGGCGCTGCTGCTCGGCGAGGTGCTCGACCGGGCGGGGCGGCGCCGCGACGTGCACCTCAAGGGGTCCGGGCGCACCCCCTTCGCCCGCGGCGGGGACGGCAAGGCCGCGGTGGGCCCGATGCTGCGGGAGTACCTGATCGGCGAGGCCATGCACGCCCTGGGCATCCCGACGACGCGCGCGCTCGCCGTGGTCGCGACGGGCGAGGCGGTGGAGCGCGAGCAGGGGCCCCTGCCCGGGGCGGTGCTGTGCCGCGTCGCGGCCAGCCACCTGCGGGTGGGCACGTTCCAGTTCGCCGCGGCGTCCGGCGACCGGGCGGCGCTGCGCGCGCTCGCCGACCACGCGATCGCCCGCCACCACCCGGCGGCGGCCGACGCCGCGGAGCCCCACCTGGAGCTCTTCCGCCGCGTCGTGCACGCCCAGGCCGAGCTGGTGGCCCGGTGGATGCTCGTCGGGTTCGTCCACGGCGTGCTCAACACCGACAACACGACGATCTCCGGCGAGTCCATCGACTACGGCCCCTGCGCGTTCATGGACGCCCACGACCCGGCGACGGTGTTCAGCTCGATCGACCACCGCGGCCGCTACGCCTACGGCAACCAGCCCGCGATCGTGCAGTGGAACCTGGCGCGGCTGGGCGAGACGCTGCTCCCCCTGATCGACGACGACACCGACGCCGCGGTGGCCGCCGCGACCGCCGTGCTGCACGAGTTCCCCGCCGTGTACGAGCGGCACCACCAGGCGGGGATGGCCGCGAAGCTCGGGCTGGCCGAGCCGGACCCGCAGCTCGTCGCGGACCTGCTGGAGCTGCTGCACGCCCAGCGCGTCGACCACACCGGCTTCTTCCGGGCGCTTGCCGCGGGCGACGCCCGCGCGCTGTTCACCGACCCCGCCCCGTTCGACGCGTGGGCGGCCCGCCGCGACGCCCTGCTGCCCGCGGACCGGGGCGCCGTGGCGGCGGCGATGAACCGGGTCAACCCGATCTACGTCCCCCGCAACCACCGCGTGGAGGAGGCGCTCACCGCCGCCACCGCGGGCGACCTCGACCCGTTCCGGCGGCTGCTCCAGGCCGTGTCCGCGCCCTTCACGGAGCGGGTCGGCCTGGCCGGGTACACCACCCCCGCCCCGGGGGACGCCGCCCCGTACGTCACCTACTGCGGTACCTGAACCTCCTGCGGCACCTGACCGGCGCCGGGGCCGGCCGCGGCGAGCGGCTCCCCCCTCCAGGTCGCCTCGGCGACGGCGGCGAAGTCGAGCACCCGGCGCTCGCGCCTGCCCTCGGCGACGACGACGCAGACGTCGGCGGGCACCGAGTCGGTCACCGGGAGGTGGACGAGGTCCGGGCGCGGGTAGGACCGGGCCACGCTGCGCGGGACCAGCGCGACGCCGTGCCCGGCGGCGATCAGCTCGAACTTCTCCTCCACCGAGGAGGTCCGGCGCGCGTAGGTGTCCAAGACGGTCTCCCCGTCGAGGTCGGCCGTCGTCAGCGCGGCGCGACCAGCCAGCGGGTGCGTCGCGGGCAGGCACGCGACCTTCGGCTCGCTGCCCACGGGGACGACCCGGAGCCCGGTGTCGTCGAACGGGCGGCGGAGCAGGCCGACGTCCGCCCGGCCGTCGCGCAGCGGCGCGGCCTGCTCCCACCAGTGCAGGCGCAGCAGCGCGATCTCCACGCCCGGGTGGGACGTGCCGAAGGCGCGGACGGCGTCGGACACGTGCAGCCCGGGCGCGAACGCGACGACGAGCCGCTCGACGCCGCGGTCGGCCTCGTGCACGCGTCGGACCGCGGCGTCCACGCCGGCGAGGACGGCGCGGGCCTCCTCCCGGAGCTGCTCGCCCGCGGCCGTGAGCTGCACGCTGCGCGTCGTCCGCACGAGCAGCGCGCAGCCCAGCTCCCGCTCCAGCGCGCGGATCTGCCTGCTCAGGACGGGCTGGGCGATGTAGAGCTGCGCGGCGGCCCGCCCGAAGTGCCCGTGCTCCGCGACCGCCGCGAAGTAGCGCAGCTTGCGCAGGTCCAGATCCATACCCGGACGGTATCAATCCGCGGACAGGGGTATTGGACGCCCGCGCGGGACCGGCCGAGCATCGGGGACATGCTCGTCATCACCACACCCACGGGGGCCATCGGCCGCCAGGTCCTCTCGCTGCTCCTCGACCGCGTCCCGCCCGGCGGGGAGGGGCTGCGCGTCGTCGTCCGCGACCCGGCGCGGCTGCCCGCCCCGGTCCGCGACCGCGTCGAGGTCGTGCCGGGGTCGCACGGCGACCCCGAGGTCGCCGACCGCACGTTCGCCGGTGCCGACGCGGTGTTCTGGCTCGTCCCGCCGGACGTGCGGGCGCCGAGCCTCGACGCCGCGTACGCCGGGTTCACCCGGGCCGCCGCGCGGGCGTTCCGGACCCACGGCGTCGCCCACGTCGTCGGCGTCTCGGCGCTGGGCCGGGGCACCGCCGTCGCCGACCGCGCCGGGCTGGTCACCGCCTCGCTCGCGATGGACGACCTCATCGCGGGCACGGGCGTGGCCTACCGCGCGCTCGCGAACCCGTCGTTCATGGACAACCTGCTGCGCCAGGTCGGGCCGCTGCGCGAGGCGGGGCTGTTCACCGACACCGTCGCGCCCGGCCGCCGAGCCCCCGTGGCGGCGACCCGGGACATCGCCGCGGCCGCCGTCGACCTCCTGCTCGACCGCTCCTGGACCGGGGTCGGGAGCGTCCCGGTGCTCGGACCGGAGGACCTCTCGCCCGAGGACATGGCCCGCACCATGACCGAGGTGCTCGGCCGGCCGATCCGCTACGAGCGCCGCACGCTCGACGACCTCGCCGCGGGCCTCACCGCGGCCGGCACGGGCGCGGCCTTCGCCCGCGGGATGGTCGACATGATGCGGGCGAAGGAGGACGGCCTCGACGACGGCGTGCCGCGCACGTCGCGGACGGCGAGCCCGACGACGTTCCGGCGCTGGTGCGAGGACGTGCTGCGGCCCGCGCTGGCCGCCTGAGCGGCCGGCCCGCTCACCGCAGGCCGGCGAGGAGCAGCCCGACCATCCGGCGCGCGTCGTAGTCGGGGTCGTCGCCGCCGCCGATGCACAGGTTGCCGACGGCGCGCATCAGGGCGAGGGCCGGGACGTCCGCACGGACCTCCCCGGCCGCGACGGCGGCGTCGAGGAGCCGGGCGCACACCGGCACGAGCCGGTCGAGGAACGAGCTGTGCAGGGCGTCGAACTCGGCGCGGTCCGGGCGCAGCGCCGCGGCGAGACCGTGCTTGGTGACTAGGAAGTCGACGAACAGGTCCGTCCAGGCCACGAGCGCGGCGTACGGGCCCCCGGCGCTCTCCAACAGGGCCGGGCCGGCCTCGGCGCACGCCTCGATCTGGTGACGGTAGACGGCGACGACGAGGTCGGCCCGGGTGGGGAAGTGCCGGTAGATCGTGCCCATCCCGACGCCGGCGGCGGCCGCGATGTCGCGCACCGGCGCCTCGACGCCCGCGGACACGAACACCGCCGCCGCGGCGTCGAGAAGGGCCTGCTCGTTGCGCCGCGCGTCGGCCCGCTTGCGCACCTTCTCCCCGGTCATCCGTCCACCCCTCCCTGCCGCGCTTGCTAAGCGGAACAATGCTCCGTATGTTGAACGGAGCACCGTTCCGCTTGTCATGGTGCCAGAGGAGGACAGGACCATGCAGTACCGCACCCTGGGACGCACCGGCGTCCAGGTCAGCACGCTGTCGCTCGGCGCGATGAACTTCGGCGCGATCGGCCGGACGACGCAGGACGACGCCACGGCCCTCGTCGACGCCGCGCTGGAGGGCGGCATCAACCTCGTCGATACCGCCGACGCCTACAGCGCCGGCGCGTCGGAGGAGATGGTCGGCCGGGCGATCGCCGGCCGGCGCGACGCCGTCGTGCTGGCCACCAAGGCGGCCCTGCCGATGGGCGAGGAGCGCCACCGCCGGGGCGGGTCGCGCCGCTGGCTCGTCACGGCGCTGGAGGAGAGCCTGCGCCGGCTGGGCGTCGACCACGTCGACCTCTTCCAGGTGCACCGGTGGGACCCGGCGACCGGCGACGAGGAGACGCTGTCGGCCCTGACCGACCTGCAGCGCGCGGGCCTGATCCGCTACTTCGGCTCGTCGACCTTCCCGGCGTACCGCGTCGTGCAGGCGCAGTGGGCCGCCCGCGAGCACCACCTGGGCCGCTACGTCACCGAGCAGCCCAGCTACTCGATCCTGCAGCGCGGCGTGGAGACCCACGTGCTGCTCGTCATCGAGGAGTACGGGCTCGGCGTTCTCGCGTGGAGCCCGCTGGCATCGGGCTGGCTGTCCGGCGCGGTGCGCCGGGGGTGGGAGATCGCGACCCACCGCTCGGCGGTCATGCCGCAGCGCTTCGACCCGGCCGTGCCGGCCAATCGGGCGCGGCTCGACGCCGTCGAGCGGCTGGCGGGGGTGGCCGACGCGGCCGGCCTGACGATGATCCAGCTCGCGCTGGGGTTCGTCACCGCGCACCCGGCCGTGACCAGCGCGATCGTCGGACCGCACCGTCGAGCACCTGCGCTCGCACCTCGCCGCGGCCGACACCGTGCTGCCCGCCGACGTCCTCGACGCGATCGACGCGATCGTCGCCCCCGGGGTGGACCTCGCCCCGGACGAGAAGCACGACACCCCGCCCGCCCTGCTCGACCCGGCCCTGCGACGGCGCCGGTGACCCGCCCGAGCCTGGGCATCATGACCGCCCCGCAGCAGGTCGGCTACCCGGACGTCCTGCGGGTCTGGCGGGAGGCCGACGCGATCCCGGAGATCGAGCACGCCTGGCTGTTCGACCACCTCCTGCCGATCGCCGGCGACCTGGACGGCCCGGTCTGGGAGGGCTGGACGCTGCTCTCCGCGCTGGCCGCGCAGACCGGGCGGCTGCGCCTGGGCCTGCTCGTCACCAGCAACCGCATCCGGCCGCCCGCGGTGCTCGCCAAGATCGCGGCGACCGTGGACGCCGTCTCCGGCGGGCGGCTCGTCCTGGGCATCGGCGCGGGCTCGCGGCCCGACGTCCCGGCCGCCCGGCGCGAGTACGACGCGCACGGCCTGCCCTACCTCGACGCGGCCGACGCCGTGGCGAGCCTCGCGGAGGCGTGCACGATCATCCGGCGGCTGTGGACGGAGACCCGGCCGTTCGACGTCGCGGGCACCCACCACCGGCTCACCGGGGCGTTCGGCAACCCGAAGCCGGTGCAGCGGCCGCACCCGCCGATCCTCGTCGGCGGGCGCTCCACCGCGACGCTGCGCGTGGCCGCCGAGCACGCCGACCTGTGGAACGTCCCCGGCGGCGACCTGGACGACGCCGTGCGGCGCAGCGCGCTGCTCGACCGGCTCTGCGCCGCGATCGGCCGCGACCCCGCCGCGATCACCCGCTCGATCGTCCTGCCGGTCTCCTACGAGCGGCCCGGCGAGACCAGGGGCGCGATCCGCGCCGCGATCGACGCCGGGTTCCCGCACGTCGTGCTGGGGCTGGGCGCGCCCTTCCCGGACGGGGTCGCGCGGTGGGTGGCCGACGAGCTCGTCGCCGCGACGGCCTGAGACCGGGGTTGTGCCGGTGCGCTACGCGACGGCCACCGCGCCGCCGCGCCGCGCGTCGGCCCCGCCGGAGACGGTCCCGCCCGGGTCGCGGCCCACCGCCTGGCAGCCGCCGAAGAACAGGTGGGGGGCGCCGAAGGCGGACACGGTGTGCCCGCCGGCGCGCAGGGCGGAGAGGTCGACGCCGGGCTCGACGTGGAGCACGCCGCGTTCGAGGTGCAGGCGCGGGGCGTCGACGGCCTGCTGGGGCGACAGCCGCCCGTCCAGGACGTGGGTGATCACCTGGAGCAGCGCGCTGCGGATCCGGCTCGACCCCGCCGACCCGACGACGAGCTCGGCGACCCCGTCGCGGCGCACGACGGTCGGGGCGGTCATCGACGGCAGCCGGGCGCCGACGGGATGGGTGAACGGCCCGTCCGGGGAGAGGTCCTCCTCCCCCATCATGTTGTTGAGGTGGACGCCGGTGCCGGGCACGCTCACGCCCGAGCAGGCGCCGTTGGAGGTGGTGACCGAGCAGGCCCACCCGTCGACGTCGAGGACGGAGACGTGGGTGGTGGAGCCGAGCCGGTCCGCGGCGAGCGGGGTGCCCTCGGCGGCGGCGAGGGCCGCGACGAGGGCGGCCGCGTCGGGCCGCCCCGGCCGGGCGTCGAGGGCGGCGAGCCCGCGGCGGAGCAGCGTCCCGCCGGCGCTCGGCGGCGGGTTGGTGAACACGTCGCGGCCGCGGTGGGCCACCCGCAGCGGCTCGCGGCGCACCACGGCGTAGGCGTCGAGGTCCGCGCGGGTCAGCATGCAGCCGCGGTCGCGGACCCAGTCCGACACCGCCCGGCCGAGGTCGCCGGTGTAGAACGGCGCCGCCCCCTCGGCGCCGAGCCGGTCGAGCGCGCCGGCGAGCTCCGGGTCGCGCAGCAGGTCGCCCGCGCGCGGCGGGCGGCCGTCGGGCAGGTAGCGGGCCGCGCACTCCGGCGTCGACCCGACGATGCCCGCCAGCAGCGCGAACAGGTAGGCCTGCATCGCGTTCACCCGCACGCCCCGGCGGGCCAGCGCGGCGGCGGGCGCGGTGAGCGCGGCCAGCGGCGCCCGCCCGAACGCGGCCGCGGCCGCCGCGAGCCCGGCCGGGGCGCCGTAGGTGCCGCACGAGGACGGCCCGGCGTGGAAGAGCTGGGTGGCGTCGCCGAAGGAGAGCAGCACCGGCAGCAGCGGGGCGCGGGAGGCCGGGTCGGCGCCGCGGCCCGGCGCGGTGACGAAGAAGTCGAGCAGCACCGGCGCCTCCCCCGGCGGGGCGACGAGCAGGTAGCCGCCCCCGCCCAGCCCGGTGAGCAGGGGCTCGGCGACGAACGAGGTCAGCACGGCCGCCACCGCCGCGTCCACGGCGTTGCCGCCGGCGCGCAGCACCGCGGCCCCGGCCGCCGCCGTCTCCGGGTGCCCGGCCGCCACCACGCCCCTCGCCGCCATGAGGTGCCCCCTCCGTCGCGCGCAACATAGACCCGTCCCTCGACGGGAGCGCGCCGGTCCGGTGAGATGTCCCGCGTGACGGCAGGAAGCCCGGTCGCGACCCGCACCGCCCGGTCGCCCTCGGCGAGCGCGCGGGCGGTGCTGCTCGCCGTCCTCGTGGCCCACCTCGTCGTCGTCGACGTCCTGTTCCTCACCGCGGGCACGGGCAAGAACACCGTGCTCACGGTGGCGAAGTTCGTGGGGCTGCACGCGGCGACGGTGATGATGGTGCAGCTCGTGCTGGTGGCGCGGCTGCCGTGGCTGGACCGCCGCCTCGGCATGGACCGGCTCACGCTCTGGCACCGCGTCACCGGGTTCGCCCTGCTGTGGACGGTGCTCACGCACGCCACGCTCGTCGTGCTCGGCTACGCGCTGCTCTACGCGACGCCCGCGCTGCCGACGTTCCTCAGCCTGGCCGGGGTGCCCGCGTCGCTGTTCGGCATCCTCGCCGCCACCGTGATCGTCGTGATCGCCGCGACGTCGCTGCGGTACGCCCGCCGCCGCCTGCGGTACGAGGTGTGGCACGCCCTGCACCTGTCCCTCTACCTCGCGGTGCTGCTCGCACTGCTGCACCAGGGCCTGGAGAGCACCACGTTCGCCTCCTCCCCGTGGGCGACCGCCTACTGGTGGACGGTGTGGGCGCTGGTCCTCGGCGCCCTGCTCACGGGCCGCGTCGTCGTCCCGCTGTGGCGCAACGCCCGGCACGGGTTCCGGGTCGCCGCGGTCGTGTCGGAGGCCGACGACGTCGTGTCGGTGCACGTGACCGGCCGCGACCTGCACCGCCTCCCGGCCCGCGCCGGACAGTTCGCGATCTGGCGCTTCCCCGACCACCGCGGCTGGTGGCGCGCCAACCCCTTCTCCCTGTCCGCGGCCCCGGACGGGCGCTCGCTGCGGCTGACCGCGAAGGCCGTCGGCGACGGCAGCGCCGGGCTCCGCTCGCTGCGCGTCGGGTCGCGGGCGTTCGTCGAGGGGCCCTACGGCGCGTTCACCGCGCTGCAGCAGGTCACCGGCGCCACCCTGCTGATCGCGGGCGGCATCGGCGTCACGCCCGTCCGCGCGCTGCTCGAGGAGACGACCGGGCCCGCCGTCGTGCTCTACCGCGTCCCCACCCCGGCCGACGCCGTCCTGCTCCCCGAGCTGCGGGCCCTGGCCGCCCGCCGCGGCGCCACGGTGCACCTGCTGACCGGGCGCACCGGCCCGGGCAACACCCCCTTCGCGCCGCCGGACCTGCTGGCGCTGGTGCCCGACATCGTGCACCGCGACGTCTACGTCTGCGGCCCGCCCGCCATGACCGAGACCGTGGTGCGCAGCGCCCGCGCCCTGGGCGTGCCCCGGGCCCAGATCCACGCGGAGCGGTTCGGTCTGGCCTGAGCCCCCATGTCGAGAACGGCGGGACGGCGACGTCCCCGACACGGGGCGACCACCGAGGCCGCCCGTCACCGGGAGGAGCAGGCATGACCGTCCGCATCGACAACGTCCTCATCGTCGTGGAGGACCTCGACACCGCCGTCGCGTTCTTCACCGAGCTCGGCCTGGAGCTGCAGGGCAGGGGCCCGGTCGAGGGCCGGTGGGTGGAGCGGGTCATCGGCATCGACGACGTCCGGCAGGAGGTCGCCATGCTGCGCACCCCGGACGGCTCCGCCGGGATCGAGTTGGCGATGTTCCACGCGCCCCGCGCCGTCCGCTCCGGCCCCGTCGACGCCCCGGCGAACACGCTGGGCCTGCGCCGCGTCATGTTCGCCGTGGACGACATCGACGACGTCGTGGCCCGGCTCCGCGCCCGCGGCGCCGAGCTCGTCGGCGAGGTGGTGCGGTACGAGGACCTCTACCGGCTGTGCTACCTCCGCGGCCCCGAGGGCATCGTCGTGGGCCTGGCCGAGCGGCTGGGCTGACCGGGCCTCCCGCCACGTTCTCGACCGTGCCGCGTCCGGTGGTCCGCTCGACGCCGTGACCGCGACACCGTCCCCGGCCGCGCCGCCCGGCGCCGTCGGCGGCCCGGTTCAGGTCGGGCCCCGCCGCCGCACGTCCCGGCCCGGCGGGGCCGCCGCGCCCGGATGATCGCGGAGGCCGGGACATAGGCGCCATATGTGGCCCTCATGTCCCGGATGTGGTGATCAGGCGGGTGTGACAGGAGCACGCGACGGCGTCGTCGTCGCACATCAGGAGCTCACGCTCGGCTGCTCCTGTCGCAGCGCAACTCCGGTCCCCCGTCGGGTACGTGGATCCAGCCCTCGATCTCCGCGACCTCCCGCTGCTGGCGCGATGTCGGCAGGTGAGTCTTCCCGAGGCTGACCGCGCGGGCGGTCACGCGCAGACCCGTCGACCACGCGATCTGACACGCAGACCCGAGAGATCCGCCCGGAATCTTCTCGACGCGGCGGAGATATGGAGCGGGCGACGGGAATCGAACCCGCGTAGCTAGTTTGGAAGACTAGGGCTCTACCATTGAGCTACGCCCGCAGCGCCCGGTCACCCGGGCTCCCGCAGTCTAGCGGGCCGCCCGGAGGCGACAGGATGGCGGGCGTGACGCCCCTCGTCGAGCACTCCGCCACCGAGCTGGCCGCCCTCATCGCCGCGCGCGAGCTGTCCGCTGTCGAGGTGGTGACGGCGCACCTGGAGCAGATCGAGCGGCTCGACCCGCACGTCAACGCGATCCCCGTGCGCCGCGACCCCGAGCGGGTGCTGGCGGAGGCGCGGGCGCTGGACGACGGGCCGGTGCGCGGGCCTTTGCACGGGCTGCCGGTGGCGGTGAAGGACCTGGCGGAGGTCGCGGGGCTGCCGTGGTCGGCGGGGTCGCCGGTGCACCGAGACCGGGTCGGCGCCGTGGACGCGCTGCACGTGCGGCGGATGCGGGAGGCCGGGGCGGTGGTCGTCGGCAAGACGAACACGCCGGAGTTCGGCTTCGGCTCGCAGACCTACAACCCCGTGCACGGCACCACCCGCAACCCCTACGACCCGTCCCGCACGCCGGGCGGGAGCAGCGGGGGCGCGGCGGCGGCGCTGGCCCTGCGGATGCTCCCCGTCGCGGACGGCAGCGACTACGGCGGCTCGCTGCGCAACCCCGCGGGCTTCTGCAACGTGCTCGGGCTGCGGCCGTCGCGGGGGCTCGTGCCGTCGGCCGGGTTCGTCGCGCAGCTCGGCGAGGTGGGCCCGATGGCGCGCACCGTCGACGACCTGGCGCTGCTGCTGGACGTCCTGGCCGGGCCGGACCGGTCGGCGCCGCTGGGCAGGCCCGTGCCGGAGCCGCCCCTGCCCGACGTCCGCGGCGCGCGGATCGCCTGGGTCGGCGACTGGGGCGGGCGGCTGCCCACCGAGCCGGGCCTGCTGGAGCTCTGTCGCGGCGCCGCGGACGTCCTGACCGATCTCGGCGCGACCGTCGAGGAGCACGTCCCGGACGTCGACCTCGAGGAGCTGTGGCGCACGTTCCTCACCTGGCGCTGGTGGGGGGCGGTGGAGATGCTGCCGCTGCTGGAGACCTCCCGCGCGCTGCTCAAGCCCGAGGCCGTCTGGGAGATCGAGCACGCGGCGGCGCTCACCGCGCGCGACGTCCACGCCGCCCTGGTCGCGCGCGACGCCTGGTACGCCGTCGTCGTCGACCTCTTCGACCGCTACGACGCCGTGCTCGCCCCGAGCGCCCAGGTCTTCCCGTTCGACGCCGCGGTCGCGTGGCCCGCGGAGATCGACGGCCGGGCGATGGACACCTACCACCGCTGGATGCAGACGGTCACGCCGTGGTCGCTCGCCGCCGTGCCCGTGCTGGGGATGCCGGCCGGGTTCGACGCGCGCGGGCTGCCGGCCGGCGTCCAGCTGATCGGGCCGCCCGGCGGCGACCGGACCGTGCTCCACCTCGGCCGCGCCCACGAGGCCGCGACCGGGTGGGTGCGGCGGGTCCGGCCGCCGCTGCTGGACGTCACGCCAGCGGGTCCACCGGGAACACCGCCGCGTCCGGGCCGGTGACGACGGTCTCCAGCACGCCGTCGCCGTCGGTGTCGACGTAGGCCTCGTCGGCCACGACGTCGCCGTCGTGATCCACCGCCACCGCGTCCACCCAGCCGTCGCCGTCGGTGTCGTACTCGGCCACGTCGGCGTACCCGTCGCCGGTCACGTCCGTGGCGACCACGTCGACCCAGCCGTCCCCGTCGGAGTCGATCACCGCGGTCTCGGCGTACTGGTCGCCGTCGGTGTCCACCAGGTCCACGCTCACGAACTCGCTCATCGTCACTCCCTCGTCGTCGGTGGGACCAGCCTGGCGCGGCGCGCCCGCCGCGCCGAGGGAGCCATCCTGCGGATGCCCGGTGGTGGCAGCACCCCCCTCAGATCCGGGTGGCGTGGACGACGAGGTTGTCGGTGTAGCTGCGCTCGCCGCGGTCGAACTCCCCGGCGCAGGTGACCAGCCGCAGCACGTCGTCCTGCGTGGCCCCGAACACCTCGAACGTCGGGAACGCGTCCTTGGCCACCTGCTGCACGCGGTCCACGGCGTAGCGCGCCGGTGTCCCGTCCGCCGTGGTCACCTCGACGACGTCGCCGGGCACCAGGTCGCGCAGCCGGTAGAACACGGCCGGACCCGCCGTGGAGTCGACATGACCCAGCACGACCGTCGGGCCGAGCACCCCCGGCCGTCCGCCTTCCCGGTACCAGCCGGCCGTGTCGTAGTCGGCCGGGACCTCGGCGGTCCCGTCGGGACGCAGGCCCAGATGCACGAGGTCGGAGGCGACCCCGAGCGCCGGGATCGCGATGGCCCGCGGCTCCGCGGCCGCGAGCGCATCGTCGGACGGCAGCACGGGCGCCGGACCGGCGTAGTAGGTGACGCCGTCGTGCACCATCGTCCCGTCGTCCGCCATCACGTGCGAGCCGCCGTGTCCGGCCGCCGGCGTCCCGGCCTCGCCGGTCCCCAGCGTCACCACACCGCCGACGAGCAGGGCCGCCGCCGCCAGGGCCAACCCGGCCCCGGCGACGGGCAGGAGCGCCCGCCGCCGGGGCCGTGGGTCGACCGGCACGTCAGGCCTGCGACCGACGACGGGCGACGGCGAGACCGATGCCGGCGGCACCGAGCAGGCCGATCGCCGCCACCGCCGCCTGCGGTGCGGTGCTGCCCTCCGCGGTACCGCCTGCCCCGGTGTCGACGCCGCCCATCGGCGCCTGCATCAGCTGACCGCGCAGGGCTCCGGGGACGAAGTCCGCGGTGTGCACGTCCGCGTAGTACGCCGCGGGGTCCGCCTCGATCTCGGCGAGGCTGAAGCCCTCACCGGTGTCGGTGCCGTCCGCCATCACCCCGGTCGTGAACGGGCCCTGCAGGCACCCCTCGCTGCGCAGGGTCCCGTCGCCGGCGTCGGCCGGGTTGGGGAACACCACGCGCGGCGGCCCGGACGCCCCGGCCGCGGCCTCGTGGATGTGCGTCGCCGTCCGGGCCGGGCTCTCGTACTCGGCCGTGATGCCCTCGACCACGATGTCGTAGCAGATGATCTCCTCGTCGCTGTTGATCCGGAAGGTCCAGGTGCCGGTCCCGCCGTCCGGGCCGGGGACGGGCTCGCCGTCGGCGTTGACGACGTTGTCGGGCGTCGTCGTCGCGCTGAACATGCTGGTGAAGCTGCTGGGCTCGGGGACGTCGGCGTCCTGGGCGGACGCGACGCCCGCGGAGAGGGCGACGGCGGAGGTGGTCAGGGCGGTCAGGACCGCGACCCGGCGGACTGTGCGGCGCATGCGTTCTCCTCGTGCGGGGGATTCGTGCCGTTCGCCCGTTGCTACGCAGTGCGGTCGCCGTCCGTTCAGCGCGCGGCCTAGAATCCCGCCGACGGGGTGTGGCGCAGCGTGGTAGCGCACTCGCTTTGGGAGCGAGGGGCCGCCGGTTCAAATCCGGCCACCCCGACCAGACCGGCTCGGAGCGTCGGCACGGTCCCGCCCTCGATCACGTACTCGCGCCCACGATCGCGGAGGCGCCGCCCACGATCGCGGAGGCGCGGTCGGACACCAGGAACCCGACCAGGTCCGCGTTCTCCTCGACGTCGGCGAACCGGCCCGGGGCACCCCGCCGAGCGAGTCGAAGACGGTCTGCTCCGCCGCTTCGCGGCTGAGCGCTCGTGGGCCTCGGTCCAGATCCCGCCGGGACCGATGGCGTCGACCCGCACGCCTCACGGCGCGAGCTGGTCGGCGAGCCGGACATCTCTCCTGATGATCGACGGTGCGCGGGGCCGGTCAGGCCGGGTGGTTGGCGATGACGAGCTCGGCGACGAGGTCGTCGCGCAGCGTGAACCGGTAGTCGAGCTCGGCGACACCGCCCGGGAAGGTGCCCTCGAGCCGCACGGTCACCACCCAGTGGGTGTCGTCGACGCGGTGGGCGCCGGTCTGCTCGGTCGTGTACTCGAACTCGGACCCCGCGTCCCGCAGGAACGTGTGGGCCTGCGGGCCGCGGACGGTCTCGCCCTGGTCGACGACGACGACGTCCTCGGCGAGGTACGAGGAGAGGCCGGCGTCGCGGGCGATGTGGGCGGCCATGAAGCCGCGCACGGTGGCCGGGAGGAGGTCGGGTGTCAGGTCGGTGTGCTGTGTCATGGGCACACCGTGTGTCCTCCCGGCCCGGGAGGGTCAAGCCGTGGACCCTCCCCCGGGGGGAGCGTCCAGAATGCGCGGGTGCTGACCATCGGGGAGTTCTCGCGGCTGACCCACCTGAGCGTGCGGACGCTGCGCCGGTACCACGAGGCGGCCCTGCTGGAGCCCGCCGTGGTGGACGGGACCACCGGCTACCGCTACTACGGCGTCGACCAGATCCCGACGGCACAGGTCATCCACCGGCTCCGGGAGCTCGACGTCCCCCTGAACGACGTGCAGCGGATCCTGCGGACCCCCGACCCCGGCGTCCGGGCGGCCCTGGTCGCGGACCACCTGCGCCGCCTGGAGGACGCGCTCGACCGCACCCGGGCCGCGGTCGTGTCGCTGCGCCGCCTGCTCCGGCCCGATCCCGCGCCGATCGACGTCGAACTGCGGGCGGAGCCCGCCCGGACGGTCGCGGCGGTGGAGGCCGTGGTCGGGCACGGCGACGTCGCGGCCTGGTTCGCCGGCGCGATGGCCGAGCTGCAGGCGGCCGTCGGCGCCGCCGTGACCGGGCCGCCGGGGGGCAGCTACGACAACGCCCTGTTCGAGCAGGAGCGCGGGCACGCGCTCGTCTACCTGCCGACCGCGGCGCCGCCACGCACCGGACGCGTGCACCCCGTGGTCCTGCCGGCCGCGGAGCTGGCCGTGACCACCCATTCCGGCGAGCACGACGGCATCGAGGTCACCTACGGCGAGCTCGGGACGTGGGTGGTGGAGAACGCGATGTCGGTGGCCGGGCCGGTGCGCGAGGTCTACCTCGTCGGCCCCCGGGACGCGAGCGACCCCGCGGCGTGGCGCACCGAGATCGGCTGGCCGGTCTTCCGCGTCACCTGAGGCGGGCCCTGGTCGGCGGCCGGGCCCCCGACACGTCGGGGTCGCCCGCCGGGGCTGCGCGGCGACCGGCTGTGCCCGTCGGCGGCCCGTCCGTGCGCGCGCCGCTCCTGATCGGGTGAAGCCCTCCCCCGGACGCATCGTCGCAGCTCAGGGAGCCGTTGACGGACCGACAGCACCCCCCGACCGTCGAGGACGTCCATGCGCCGCCACATCGCCGCGATCACCGCACTCGGTGCCACCGCCGCCGCCATGATCGCCGTCGCGCCCGCCGCGCTGGCCGGGAGCCCGGTCGTGGAGGTGCCGATCTCCTTCGCGGTGACGAACACGAACACCACGAGCGTGCCCTGCGTCGCGGACGGCGAGGACTACACGGTGCGCGGCACGCTCGTCGCGCCGCAGGGGGCCGTGGAGTCCGGCGGGGCGGTCTCGCTGCTCCTGCACGCGGTGACCTTCGACCAGGACTACTGGCAGTTCGACGGCGTGGAGGGCTACGACGCGGCCCGCCGCCTGGCGGAGCAGGGCCACGCGATCGTCGCGGTCGACCGCCTCGGCTACGGCTCCAGCGACCGCCCCGGCGGCCTCGACACCTGCTTCGGCTCCGAGGCCGACGTCGCGCACCAGATGGTGCGGGCGCTGCGCGCGGGCGACTACGAGCTGGACGGGGCGTCCGCGCCGGCGTTCGACCGGGTCTACCTCGGCGGGTCGTCGGTCGGCGGGATGATCGCCAACCTCGCGGCGTCGCACTACGGCGGCGTCGACGGCGTGCTGAACCTCGCGTGGGGCGACTTCGCGGCCTCGCCGTACGCCGCGACCGAGGTGGCCGACGTCTCCCGGCGCTGCCTGCTGGGCGGCGACCCGGGAGAGGAGCCCTTCTACGCGGTCTTCGCGAAGGACTCGATCGACACGTTCTACTTCTCCAGCGCCGAGCAGGCCGTCCGCGACGCCGTCCCGGCGCCGAAGGCCGACCCGTGCGGCCAGCTGCTCTCCCTCGGCCCGGCGCTGACGGTCGACACCGCCCTGCTGGCCCGGATCGACGCCCCGGTGCTCGTGCAGTTCGGGGACGCCGACGCGGTCTTCCCGCCGCCCGCCGCCGAGCTCCAGGCCGCCCGCTACCTGGGCAGCCTCGAGGTCACGACGTCGATCGTCGAGGGCGCGTCGCACTACCCGCTGCTGGAGGCGAACCACGAGCAGGCCGTCGCCGACATCGCCGCCTGGCTGGACGCCCGCACCGGCTGATCCCCGCGCACGGCCGACCGTCAACCTGAGGTTGACGGTCGGCTGTCGTCAACTTACGGTTGACGCATGGCACCGACGCAGATCACCCCGCCCGTCCGGCTCGACGACCTGATCACCGGCATCACCCGCACCTACGACGGCGCGCTCGACCGGCTCAGCGGGGCCGTCGTCGCCGCGGACGCGCTCGGCGAGGTCGCCGACCACCTCATCGGTCACTTCGTCGACCAGGCCCGGCGCTCGGGTGCGTCGTGGACCGAGATCGGCCGCAGCATGGGGGTCACCAAGCAGGCCGCGCAGAAGCGGTTCGTGGCCAAGGAGCCGGCCGCCCAGGAGGACTTCGGCCGCTTCACCGAGGCCGCCCGCAACGCCGTCGTCACGGCGCAGAACGAGGCGGCGGCGGCGGGCAACGACAAGATCGGGACGGCGCACCTCGTGCTCGGCCTGCTCGCCGAGCCGGACTCCGCCGCCGTCCGCGCGATCACCGCTCAGGGGGTGGCGACCGGCGCGCTGGACGCCGCGGCCCGCGCCGCGCTGCCCGGGCCCGCGGCCGAGCGGCCCGCCCTCGTCCCCTTCGACGCCGCGGCGAAGAAGGCGCTGGAGCTGACCTTCCGCGAGGCCCTGCGCGGCGAGGCGGACGAGATCGGCCCGGAGCACATCCTGCTCGCCCTGCTGGAGGAGGAGGACGGCGACGGCCTGCTCACCGGCCTCGGGCTGACCAAGGACGGGGTCGAGGCCGCGGCGGCGGGCCGGTGACGGCCGGGGGCCGGGGACCGCCGCGTCCGCCCGCCGACGGAGCGTGACGAGCCCGGAAACCGGCCGAGACCGTCGGGGATCGGCGGTACTGTCGCGGCCGTGACGACGACCACCATCGGGGTGCGGCCCGAGGAGATGGAGCAGTACCGCCGGGAGCTCACCGGGTACTGCTACCGGATGCTCGGCTCGGCGTTCGAGGCCGACGACGCGGTCCAGGAGACCCTCGTGCGGGCGTGGCGCAAGGCCGACGGGTTCGAGGGGCGCTCGGCCGTCCGCTCGTGGCTCTACCGCATCGCCACGAACGTCTGCCTCGACATGCTGCGCAGTCGCCAGCGCCGCGCCCGCCCTGTCGACCTCGGCCCGGCGTCGGCCGTGGAGGCCTTCACCGACGCCACCCGGCCCGACTACGAGTGGGTCGGCCCGGTGCCCGACCAGCGGGTGCTGCCGGCCACGGCCGATCCCGCCGACCTCGCCACCGCCAAGGAGAGCATCCGGCTGGCGTTCGTCGCCGCGCTGCAGCACCTGCCGGCCCGGCAGCGCGCGGTGCTGATCCTGCGCGAGGTGCTCGCGTGGCAGGCCAGCGAGGTCGCCGAGCTGCTCGAGACGTCCGTGGCGTCGGTCAACAGCGCCCTGCAGCGGGCGCGGGCCACGCTGGCCGCGCGCGACGTGGAGCAGACGGCCCCGGTCACCGGCGACCAGCAGGCGCTGCTCGCCCGGTACGTCACGGCCTTCGAGAGCTACGACATCGACGGCCTGGTCGCGCTGCTGCACGAGGACGCGGTGCTGTCCATGCCGCCCTTCGAGCTGTGGATCCAGGGGCGCGACGAGTTCGCCAAGTGGTTCGTCGGCCCCGGCTCGGGGTGCCGCGGCTCGCGCCTGCTCCCGGTCACGGGCAACGGGCTGCACGGCTTCGGCTCCTACCGGCCTGACGGCCGGGGCGGGCACGACCCGTGGGGCATCCAGCTCCTGGAGTTCCGCGGCGACCGGATCGCGGCCCAGCACAGCTTCATCGACCCGGCACTCTTCCCGGAGTTCGGGCTGCCGACGCACCTGGCCCCTGGGCAGGTCTGGCCGGCACCGGCCTGACCGGGGATACGGCCGTTCCGGTGACGGCGACCCGTCCCCCGATCGGTGTGATCGCCACGCGCAGTGACGCCGCTGCTCCGTCCGGCTCGACTCCGGTCCGGGACCGAACCATCAGCTCCCCGCCGCCCGATCACCTCACTTGGAGTCGATTCCAACTGAGGGGGCACCGGATGGCAGGGGACAGGTTCACGGCGTGCGCCGAGGAGATCGCGAGCGACCCCCTCCTGGTCGAGAGGTTGCTCGCCGAGCACGTGCCGAACGCCGACGGGTGGTGCCAGAGCCACAACGCGCACCCCGAGCGGCACCCGTGCTCGATCCGCCGGCTCGCCGAGCTGGCGGCGGGCCAGGACCTCTACTGACCCCTGGTCAGGCCGCGCCGTCCCAGCGCCACTGCTCGGCCATCAGCGCCGTGCAGTCGGGGCAGGGCACCGCCGCCGTGCCGACCTCGGGACCCGGGAGCTCCGCGTCCACGCCACAGTCCGGACAGACCCACCACACGGTCGTGCTCGTCGTCGCGTCCATGCCTCCGATGGTAAATGACAGCCCTGTCATTCACCGGGATCCCGGTAACGGGGAGGACACGCGGTCCGAGTCCATGATCGCGGTCCGCGACAGTGTCCCGGACGCGGCCGGCGGCGGCCCCTCCCCCCGCCGGCAGTCCGTACCGGCCGTGCCCGGCCGGTACGGACTCGGCGCCCGGACGTCGTCCCCCAGCGCGCCCCGGCCAGGTGGGCGCTCCGGTCAGATGTCGTCGACGAGGTCCGCGATCGAGGACACGACGCGGTGCGGCCGGTACGGGAAGCGGTCGATCTCCTCGGCCCGGACGATGCCGGTGAGCACGAGCACCGTGCGCATCCCGGCCTCCAGACCGGCGACGATGTCGGTGTCCATCCGGTCGCCGACCATCACCGTGGTCTCGGAGTGGGCCTGCAGCCGGTTCAGCGCGGCGCGCATCATGAGCGGGTTCGGCTTGCCCACGTAGTAGGGGTCGACGCCGGTGGCCCGCGTCATCAGCGCGGCGACGGCGCCGGTGGCGGGCAGCACGCCCTCGCTGGACGGGCCCGTCGGGTCCGGGTTGGTGGCCACGAACCGCGCGCCGCCGCGGATCAGCCGGATCGCCGTCGTCACCGCCTCGAAGCTGTACGTGCGCGTCTCCCCCAGGACGACGTAGTCCGGCGCGTTGTCGGTGAGCACGTAGCCGATCTCGTGCAGGGCGGTGGTCAGCCCCGCCTCCCCGACGACGTAGGCGCTGCCCTGCGGACGCTGGTCGTCGAGGAAGGTCGCGGTGGCCAGCGCGGAGGTCCAGATCGACTCCACCGGCAGGTCGATGCCGGTGGACCGGAGCCGGAACTGCAGGTCGCGGGGGGTGTAGATGGAGTTGTTGGTCAGGACGAGGAACGGGCGGCCGGTCTCGCGCAGGCGGGCGACGAACGCGTCGGCCCCGGGGATCAGCCGCCCCTCGTGGACGAGCACCCCGTCCATGTCGGTCATCCAGCATTCGATCGGCTTCGGGTCGGCCATGGGGCCAGGGTGTCAGACGCGGCGCGCACCCGGTCGCCCGCGGCGGGCGCGGAGAGCCACCGCCGGCCCCGGGCACGCCCCGGACGAGTGTCACCCGACGGACATCCGGAGCACACGGATGGGCAACACGGCCGCAGCACGATCCGACGAATGACCTCACCGACTCCGTCCGACGCCCGCGCGCTGCTCGTCGCCGGCCTCGGGCGACGGCGGTTCCTGCAGGCCGCGGCGGCCGTCACGGCCCTGACGGCGTGCTCGGCCCCGGCGCCGGCCGCCCCCGCGGCGTCCACCGTGCCCGGCGTACCCCTGCAGCCCGGCGAGGGCCCCGGCCGCGACGGCGACCACTACCTGCCGTCCGAGCCCGACACCGTCCGCTGGGGCTACCTGCCCGCGCTCGGCGCCGAGCCCGTCCTGCGGATGCGCTCGGGCGAGACCGTCACCATCGACACGGTCTCGCACGAGGGCATCCTCGAGGACCAGGGCCGCGACCCGGTGGCCTGGTTCGGCGAGCGCGGCGTCGCGGCCGACGGCGTGCTGGCCGACGCCGTCGCCATCGCGCGGGACTACGTGCGGACCCCGCGCGACTTCGACGCCGACGGCCCGCACGTCATCACCGGGCCGGTGTTCGTCGAGGGGGCCGAGCCCGGCGACGTGCTGAAGATCGAGACCCTCGCCGCGCTCCCCCGCGTCCCGTACGGGGTGATCTCCAGCCGGCACGGCAAGGGCGCGCTCGCCCGCACCTCCGACGGCGCAGCACCGGCGGGCGTCGACCTCGGCGAGGTGATGCCCCCGGTCGGGACGGACGGCCGCGCGGGCGGCGACCCGCTCGGCTACGGCAACGTCTCGCTGTTCGCCCCGGTCCGCGACGGCGCGGACGGCCCGGTCGGCGTGCTCCCGGCGGGCGCGGGCGAGGTCGCCTTCCCGTTGCGGCCGCACCTAGGGACGATGGGCGTCGCGTTCACCGAGGCCGCCGCCGAGAACGCCCCCGAGCTCAACTCGATCCCGCCGACGCTGGGCGGGGGCAACATCGACATCCGGCTCCTGGGCCCGGACAGCGCGTTCTACCTGCCCGTCCGCGGCGAGGGCGCGCTGTTCAGCGTCGGCGACCCGCACCTGGCGATGGGCGACGGCGAGGTGGCGCTGACGGCCATGGAGGGCTCGCTGCGCGCGACGTTCCGGCTCACCGTGTGCAAGCCCGGCTCGGGGGACGCCCCGTCGGTGGCGTTCCGCTACCCGTTCGGCGAGACGCCCGACGCGTGGCTGCCGATCGGACTGTCGGACCCGGACGGCGGGCTGGGCGGCGGCCAGGTCTCCGACCTCGACGTGGCGATGCGCCGCGCCGTCGTCAACGCGCTGGACTTCCTGGAGCAGGACATGGCGATGGACCGGGCCACCGCCTACGCCTACCTCTCGGCGGCGGCCGACTTCACGGTCTCCCAGGTGGTGGACCGGACCGTCGGCGTGCACGGGAGGATCCCGAAGGCGCACTTCGCGGGGTGATCCGCCGTCAGGGGGTGTAGGCGCTGACGGTGAACGCCGCGCCCCACGGGTCGCGCAGGGTGGCCAGCCGGGACGGCCCGACCGAGTACGGCTCGACGACGGCCACGGCACCCCGGTCCGTCGCGGCGGCCGCCACCGCGTCGGCGTCCGCCACGGTGAAGGTCACCTCCCAGGCCGCGGGGGCCCCCTCGGCGAGCCAGCCGATCGCGTCGGAGAACCCGGGCGGGACGCCGGGGGCCGCGTGCCGCTCGCGCAGGGACGGGTCGAGCACGGCGAGGTGGTCGCCGTAGCCGGGCCGCCGCCACATCGTCGCGTCGAACCCGCCGCCCTCCACGCGGTCGGCGACCCAGCCGAACAGCTCGCCGTAGAACCGGGCGGCGCGCGCCGGGTCCGGCGCGGTGAGGTTGCTGAAGTTCCACGCTCCGGGCTGGTTGACCAGCTCGGCGCCGGGCAGGTCCCGGGCCTGCCACACCGCGAACCCGGCGCCGTCGGGGTCGCGCAGGTGGGCGGTGCGGGCCCCGTCGGCCTCGGCGGGAGCGGCCGCCACCGTGGCGCCTGCCGCGACGGCCCGCGCGACGGCCGCGTCGGCGTCGGGCACCGCGACCGCCGTGGACCAGCCCGGCTCCCCCTCCGCTATGCCCGCGACCGGCCGGCCGTCGAGCAGCGCGCGGCCGTCGCGGACCCGCCAGCCGAACACGGCGGAGTAGAAGTCGCCGGCCGCGGCCGGGTCGGGGGCGGTGACCTCGACCCAGCAGGGGACACCGGGCAGGTAGCGCGTCGTCGTCATGGGGCGACGTTAGGCGGCATTGCGGCCAGTTACTGACCGCATCACGCCGCGGGCTGGCAGGTCGGGCACCAGAACAGGTTGCGGGCCAGGTGCCGGTCGTGGGCGATGGCCGTGCCGCACACGAGGCAGGGCTGCCCGGTGCGGCGGTAGGCGTAGACCCGGCGCGCGCACCGGGCGCCGCGGTCGGCCGGGGCGAGCAGCCGCGGGTCGTGCTCGGGCCGCAGCGTCTCGATCTTCCCGCGGCGCACGCCGTCGGTGAGCAGGTCGACCAGGTCGTCCCACAGCGCGTCCCACTGCGGCCGGGCCAGCGCCCGGCCCGGCATCTGCGGGTCGAGGCCGTGCCGGAACAGGGCCTCGGCGCGGTAGACGTTGCCGACACCCGCGATGACCTTCTGGTCCATGAGCAGCGTGGCCAGCGGGGCGCGGGAGCGCGAGATCCGGGCCCACGCCCGGTCCGGGTCGGCGTCGGGGCGCAGCGGGTCCTCGCCGAGCCGGGCGTGGATCGCGGCGGCCTCGTGATCGGTGATCAGCTCGCAGGCCGTCGGCCCGCGCAGGTCGGCGAAGTGCGTCGGGCCGACGATCCGCATCCGCACCATCCCGCGCGGCTCGGTCACCGGGTGCTTCACGTCGGAGAACTGCCCGTAGAGCCCGAGGTGGACGTGCACGACCAGGTCGGGCCCGTAGTGGTGGAACAGGTGCTTGCCGTGCGCCTCGGTGCGCTCCAGCACCCGGCCGTCCACGATCTCGGCGCTGGTGGCGAACCGGCCCTGGGGGCTGCTCACCGCCACGGCCTTCCCGGCGTAGCGGCGGCGGTGGGTGCGGGCGAGCCGGTGGAGGGTGTGGCCCTCAGGCATGCGGCGCCGCGGGCAGGGCGGGCGGCTCGCCCGTGCGCTCGAACTCGCCGAGGATCGCGATGCGCCGCGCGTGCCGCTCCTCCTGCGAGAACGGGGTGGCGAGGAACGCCTCGGCGATGGCGGCGGCCTCGTCGAGGGTGTGCATGCGCGCGCCGATGGCGACGACCTGCGCGTCGTTGTGCATGCGGCCCAGCTGCGCGGTCTCGACGCTCCAGGCCAAGGCCGCGCGGATGCCCTGCACCTTGTTGGCCGCGATCTGCTCGCCGTTGCCGCTGCCCCCGACGACGATGCCGAGGCTGCCCGGGTGGGCGAGAACGGCCAGCCCGGTGGCGATGCAGAACGGCGGGTAGTCGTCCTCGGCGTCGTAGACCGCCGGGCCGACGTCCACGGTCTCGTGGCCCAGACTGGCGAGGTGGGTCAGCAGGTGGGACTTGAGGTCGAACCCGGCGTGGTCGGAGCCGATGTAGACGCGCACGATGGCCGATTGTGCTCCGTCGCCGGGGTGGACGGCGTGCCGGGTGGGTGGGTCGTCGCCCGGGTGGGTGCGGCCGGGGCGGTGACGTGGACCGTCCGCCCGGACGCCGCCGCCGTGCTGGCCGCGACGGCCGGGTGCGCGGCCGTCGGCGTCGACATCCCGCTGGGCCTGCCCGCCGGCCCCGCCCGCCGCGCCTGCGACGTCGACACCGCCGCCGCGCTCGGCCGGGCCCGGTCCTCGGTGTTCGCCTGCCCGCCGCGCGCGGTGCTGGCCGCGGGCTCCTACGACGCCGCCTGCGCCGTCGCCCGCGCGGTCACCGGCCGCGCGATCAGCCTGCAGAGCTTCCACATCGGGGCGAAGATCCGCGAGTGGGACGCGCTCGCCGACCGGCCCGCGCACGTCGTCGAGGTGCACCCGGAGCTGGCCCTGCGCCGCCTCGCGCCGGACGTCGACTTCGCGCCGAAGAAGACCGCGCGCGGGGCCGGGCAGCGGATCGCCGCGCTGGCCCGCTGGCTCGACGCCCCCGCCGCACTGGCCGACCTGCCCGCGGGGGCGCGGCTGGACGACGTCCTCGACGCACTGGCCGCGGCCTGGAGCGCGCGGCGGTGGGCGGACGGGTCGGCCGAGATCCTGGGGCCCGAGGTCGACGACCGGGGCAGGCCGATGTTCGTGGCGGTCTGACGCGGCGTTGCAGGAAAGCCACCTTCACGCAACGTCGTTGCAGGAAAGTGGCTTTCCTGCAAGGGGTCTACCGGCGGCCGCCGCCCAGCAGCCCGCCCAGCAGGTCGCCGATGTTCGGGGCCGCGCCGCCCCCGCCGCCCAGCACGTTGCCCAGGATCGGGCCGAGCAGGTCGCCCAGCCCGCCGCCGGTGCTCGGGGCCGGGGCCTGCGGGGTCGGGGCGGCCGCGGCCCCGCCGGTGAGCTTGCTCGCCAGCCACGACATGACGATCGGGGCCAGGATCGGCAGCAGCTTCGCGACGAGCTCCTTGCCCGCGTCGCCGGAGAGCCCGCCGAGCTGCTGGACGACCTGCCCGCGCTGCGCGCCGAACACGTGCCCGACGATCTTGTCGCCGTCGGAGGTGTCCACGCGGTCGAGGTCGACGCCGCCGTCGACCAGCGTGGCGTCGTGCTGCTGCACGGCGCTCGCGAACGAGGAGGCGCCGCCGGGGTCGTCGGTGTTGGCCTGGATGCCGCCCAGCAGGGCCGGCAGGGCCTGGCGGGTGGCCTGCTCGGCGGTGCGCTCGTCGACACCCAGCCGGCCGGCCAGCTGCTGCATCGGAATCTGCGCCAGGATCTCGTCGACGGGGCTCATGACCACTTCTCCCTCCGCGCCGCTCGGCGCGCCGCGGGCAGCGTAGCGGTGATCATTTCTCCGGCGCGGACCCGCTCTCCTCGGGCGGCGTCGGCCCCTCGTCGTAGGTCGACGGCCCGTCGGACGGGGCGGCGTCCGGATCGGGCCGGGTGGCGTCGGGGATGCTCTCCCCCGGGGTCCCCGGGACCGTCGTGACGGTCTCCAGGGGCGGGCCGACCGTCGGCGCGGCCCCGCCGGCGACCCGGTCGTCCACGCGCTCGCCGAGGTAGCGGACGACCACGGCCGCCGCCGCCACGACCGGCACGGAGAGGAACGCCCCCGCGATGCCGTAGAGCGTGCTGCCCCCGGTGACCGCGAGCAGGACCACCGCCGCGTGCAGGCGCAGGCTGCGCGACTGGAGCATCGGCTGCAGGACGTTGCCCTCGATCTGCTGCACGGCGACGATGAGCACCAGGACGATCACCGCGGTGCCGACGCCGTTGCTCACGAGCGCGACCAGCACGCCCAGCGCGCCCGCGACGATCGCGCCGACGATCGGCACGAAGCCGGCCAGGAACGTCAGGACGGCCAGCGGCAGCGCCAGCGGGACCCCGAGGAACGCGAGGCCGGCCCCGATCAGCACGGCGTCGACGAGCGCGACGGCCGCCTGCGTGCGGATGAAGTCCCCGACGGTCTTCCAGATCCGCCGCAGCACCTCGGCGACGTGCCCGCCCGCGCCGTCCCCGGCGACCGTGCGCACCCAGGGCAGGAAGCGGGGCCCGTCCTTGACGAAGAGGAAGGCCAGCACGAGCGTGAGCAGCGCGGTGACCACGCCGTTCGCCACCGTGCCTGCGCCGGTGAGCAGGCTCGACGCGATCGTGGAGATGCTGTCCTGCAGGGTCCGGGTGGCCTGCTCGATGTAGCCGTCGAGCTGGCTCTCCGCCAGGTTCAGCGGCGGCCCGGCCAGCCAGTCGCGGATGGCCTGGATGCCGCTGGTGGCGCTGGCGGCGATCTGCTCGACGCTCCCGGCGACCGAGGCGCTGATCAGCGCGATCATCCCGGCCAGCAGGACGATGCCGAGCAGCACCACGACCGTGGCGGCCAACGCCGGGGGCAGCCCCCTGGCGCGCAGCCAGGCCGTGGGCGGCCACAGGACCGTCGCCAGGATCACCGCCAGGAAGACCGGGAACACCACCGACCACAGCGCCCCGACGAGCCACCACAGCAGCGTCGCCCCCGCCGCGACGAGGATGAGCCGCAGGCTCCACCGGGCCGTCCAGGTCACGCCCTCGCCGATCGCGGTGCCCCGACCGCGCACCGGCCGTCCACTCGCCGTCCCCGGGCTATCCGTCACGGGCGCCAGGCTGTCAGAGATCGCCCGTCCGTGCCGGGACGGCCGGCCGTGTGCACCGGACGGAGCAGCGCCGCGGTCCCCTTGACCTGAACCTCGCTTCAAGTCCTAGCGTCTCGCGGTGCGGGACCGCCGGGATTGTCGGTGCCGCGCGCCACACTGCACCGATGAGTCGGCGTCCCACCGGGCGTCCTACTCGCAGGACGAGGGACGGGGAACGCGATGAGCATGGAGATGGTGGCCTGGCACTCGATGTACCAGGCCGCGCACGCGCACGAGGAGACGCGCCCGTTCTCCCGGGCGACGCTGCGCCGCATCGCGGGCTTCGCGACGCCGCACCGCCGGCGGCTGGGGGCGTTCCTGCTGCTCAGCGTCGTGGGGGCGGCGCTGACGGTGGCGACGCCGGTGCTGGCCGGCCGGGTGGTCGACGCGATCGTCGGCGGCGGCCCGGCCAGCACCGTCGTCGGGCTGGCGCTGCTCATCGCCGGCATCGCCGTCGCGATCGCCGCCGTGGGGGTGGTGCAGCGCTGGCTGTCCTCCACGCTCGGCGAGGGGCTGATCCTCGACCTGCGGGCCGCCGTGTTCGACCACGTGCAGCGCCAGCCGGTCGCGTTCTTCACCCGCACCCGCACCGGCGCGCTGGTCAGCAGGCTCAACAACGACGTCATCGGGGCCCAGCGGGCGTTCTCCGACACGCTGTCGAGCGTCGTGGGCAACGTCGTCACGCTGGCGCTCACCGTCGGCGTGATGGTCACGCTGTCCTGGCAGGTCACGCTGCTGGCGCTGCTCCTGCTGCCCGTGTTCGTGCTGCCAGCCCGCCGGGTCGGGCGCCGGCTCGCGGCGCTGCAGCGGGAGGCCGCCGAGCACGACGCGCGGATGGGCACGCAGATGACCGAGCGGTTCTCCGCGCCGGGCGCCACGCTGGTCAAGCTGTTCGGCCGGCCGAGCGAGGAGACCGCCGAGTTCGTCGCGCGGGCGGCGCGGGTGCGCGACATCGGCGTGCGCACGGCGATGGTGCAGTGGACCTTCGTCACGGCGCTCACGCTGGTGTCGGCGCTCGCGCTGGCGCTGGTCTACGGCCTGGGCGGCTGGCTCGCCCTCGGCGGGGCGATGGCCACCGGCGACGTCGTGGCCCTGTCGCTGCTGATCACCGGCCTGTACGCGCCGCTCACCGCGCTGGCCGGGGCCCGGCTGGACGTGATGACCGCGCTCGTCAGCTTCGAGCGAGTCTTCGAGATCCTCGACCTGCGGCCGCTGATCGCCGAGCCCGCCGAGCCCGCTCCGCTGCCCGACGGGCCGCTGTCGGTCGAGCTCGACGCCGTGCACTTCGGCTACCCGTCGGCCGACAAGGTCTCGCTCGCCTCGCTCGAGGAGGTGGCGCGGCTCGACGGCCGCGGCGGCGAGGAGGTGCTGCACGACGTGTCGTTCCGCGCCGAGCCGGGCCAGCTCGTCGCGCTGGTGGGGTCGTCGGGCGCGGGCAAGTCCACGATCGCGCAGCTGCTCCCCCGCCTCTACGACGTCGACTCCGGGGCGGTGCGGATCGGCGGGGTCGACGTGCGCGACCTGTCCGCCGACACCGTCCGCGGCGCGATCGGGCTCGTCACGCAGGACGGGCACCTGTTCCACGAGTCGATCCGGTCCAATCTGCTGCTCGCCCGGCCGGAGGCCACCGACGCCGACATCTGGTCGGCGCTGCGCCGCGCCCGGCTCGACGGGCTGGTGGCGTCGCTGCCCGACGGCCTCGACACCGTCGTCGGCGAG
This sequence comes from Pseudonocardiales bacterium, assembly GCA_026393175.1. Classification (GTDB taxonomy): domain Bacteria; phylum Actinomycetota; class Actinomycetes; order Mycobacteriales; family Pseudonocardiaceae; genus Pseudonocardia. The sequence goes on along the minus strand of JAPLAT010000110.1, from coordinate 789 downwards.
CGCGGCTACCGGCTCTCCGGCGGGGAGCGGCAGCGGCTGACGATCGCGCGGCTGCTGCTCGCCGCGCCCCGGGTCGTCGTGCTCGACGAGGCGACCGCGCATCTGGACTCCACGTCGGAGGCCGCGGTGCAGGAGGCGCTCACCGAGGCGCTGGCCGGGCGCACGGCGATCGTCATCGCGCACCGGCTGTCCACCATCCGCAGCGCCGACCAGATCCTGGTGCTGGAGGAGGGGCGGGTCGTCGAGCGCGGCACGCACGCCGAGCTGCTGGCCCGGGGCGGGCGCTACGCCGAGCTGCACGACACCCAGTTCGCCACCGGGAAGCTCGCTACCGTTCCCGGGTGAGCATCCGCCCGGAGCACCGCCAGCGCGGGCACCGCGTCCGCCTGGAGTGGGGCCGGGCGGGGGCGGCGCTGCTGGCCGCGGAGTGCGCGGCGGTCGTCGTGGTGGACGTGTTGTCCTTCTGCACGGCGGTCGACGTCGCCGTCGGGCGCGGGGCGGAGGTGCTGCCCCAGCGCAGCGACGACGCGGCCGCCGCGGCCCGCGAGGCCACCGCGCGGGGCGCCGTGCCTGCGGGCGACCGGCACGGCCCCGGCCCGTCGCTGCGGCCGTCGTCGCTGGTGGGGATCGCGGCGGGCACCCTGCTCGCCACCGGGGCCAGCGTGCTGAGTTTCCAATGGCAATCGAACGGGGTTAACCTGGCTGACGGCGGACACTTCAGTGGGGTCACGACCTCAAATCTGGCAGTTGCCAACGCCGATGCCAGCGTGGTCGCGAACTACCGTTGCC
>JAPLAT010000193.1 GCA_026393175.1 Pseudonocardiales bacterium | reverse complement strand
GTCGGGCACGCGTTCCATCGGACACCGCGCGGGGTCCGGCGCACCATGCCGTTCGGCGGAACACTGTCCGGGATCCCGGACAGACCCGGGCTATCCTCGGCCGGATGGCGCAACCGCCCCACCCGGCCAAGGTCCCGGCGGCCCACCGGGCGCTGGCGGTGCTCGCGCACCTGGGCCGCCAGGCCGGGCCGGTCCCGGCCGCGGCGATCGCCCGCGACCTCGGCCTGCCCCGCTCCACGACCTACCAGCTGCTCGCCACGCTCGCCGACACCGGCTTCGTCGTGCACCTCGCCGACGAGCGGCGCTGGTGCCTCGGGGTCGCGGCCTACGAGCTGGGCACCGGCTACACCCGGCAGGCGCCGCTGCAGCGGGTGGCGCGCGTGCCGCTGGCCCGGCTGGTCGACCGCGTCGGGCAGAGCGCGCACATGGCCGTGCTGCACGGCCGGGAGGTCGTCTACGTCATCGAGGAGCGGGCCCCCGGCCGGCCGCCGCTCGTCACCGACGTCGGGGTGCGGCTGCCCGCCCAGCTGACGGCGAGCGGGCGGGCGATGCTGGCGGCGCTGCCCGCCGCGCAGGTCCGGGCGCTGTTCCCGACCCCCGCGGCGTTCCTGCCCGACACGGTGCCGGCGTCGCTGTCGTCGCTGCGCCGGGTGCTGGTCGACACCCGGCGGGCCGGGTACGCCGTCGAGGACGGGGAGGTGACGCCGGGGCTGGCCTCGGTGGGCGCGGGCGATCGCGGCCCGGATCGGCGGGGAGCGGCCCTGACGGGCTCGCGTCAGCGCGGCATCCGCCGCCACAGGGCCCGCGGGGCGTGACGCAGCAGCGCGAAGACCCACCGCAACGCCCCGGGCACCCACACCTCGCCGCGCCCGGCCCGCAGCGCGCGCACCGTCGCGTCCGCGACCTGCGCCGGGGTCGAGGAGAAGGGGGCGGGCGGCATGCCCGCGGTCATCCGGCCGACGACGAAGCCGGGCCGCACCAGCAGCAGCCGCACGCCCGAGCCGTGCAGGGCGTCGGCCAGCCCGGAGGCGAACCCGTCCAGCCCGGCCTTCGCCGAGCCGTACACGTAGTTGGCCCGCCGCACCCGCGCCCCGGCGACGGAGGAGAACACCACGAGGTCGCCGCCGCCCTGCTCGCGCATCAGCCGCGCGAGGTGGGTGAGCACCGCGACGTGGGCGACGTAGTCGGTGTGCACGATGGCCAGCGCGTGGTCGACGTCGGCCTCGGCGCGGGCCTGCTCCCCGAGGATCCCGAACGCGACGACCACGGTGTCGAGCCGGCCGTGCCGGGCCCGCACCGCGTCGAGGACCCGCCGGTGCGACGCGACGTCGTCGGCGTCGAACTCCACGCGGTCGACGCCCAGCGCGCCCGCCCCGCGGACGGCCTTCTCCTCGGCGTCGAGGTCGCCGCAGCGCCGCGCCGCGAGCACCACCGTCTCCCCGGGCGCGAGCCGCCGCGCCACCTCCAGCCCGATCTCGCTGCGTCCGCCCAGCACCAGCACCGTCACGGCGGCGAGCGTGTCACACGCCCGTCACGCGGGCGGGATAGCGTCGCCGCCGTGCCCGAGACGACGTTCGCCGTGCGCTGGCCGGACGGGACCCGCGCGTCCTACTACTCCCCCTCCCTGGTGGTGGAGGAGCACCTGGAGCCCGGGGCCGGGTACCCGGTGGGCGAGTTCGTCGAGCGCACCCGGACGGCGCTGGGGATCGCGAGCGAGCGGGTCCGGGCCCGGTACGGGTTCCCGTGCGCGCGGGCGGCCGCGTCGCAGGCCGGGATCGAGCGGGCGGCCGCGGCGTACGGCGACGGCACCGTGGTGGTCGAGGGGTTCGGCCGCTGACGCCGCCGGGCGGGATACTCGGACCATGCGCGCCGCCGTCCTCGGCTCCCCGATCGCCCACTCGCTCTCCCCCGCCCTGCACACCGCCGCCTACGCCGCACTCGGGCTGGCGGGCTGGCACTACGGCCGCCACGAGTGCGACGAGGCCGGCCTGCCCGGGTTCGTCGCCGGGCTCGGCCCGGAGTGGGCCGGGCTGTCGCTGACGATGCCGCTCAAGCGGGTCGCGCTGGAGGTCGCCGACGAGGTGGCGCCGCTCGCCGCGGCCACCGGCGCGGCCAACACGCTGGTGCTGCGCGACGGGCGCCGGGTCGCCCACAACACCGACGTGCACGGCATCGTCGCGGCGCTGTCCGACCCGGGGCGGGCCGGCGTGCGGCCCGGCGGCCGGGCCGTCGTCCTGGGCGCCGGGGGCACGGCGCAGGCCGCGCTGGCCGCGCTGACCACCCTCGGCGTCAGCGACGTGGACGTGCTGGTCCGCGACGCGGCCCGGACCGGGGAGCTGCGCGCCACGGCGGAGCGGCTGGGCGTCGCCCCGCGGATCACCGGCGGGCTCCCCGACGGCGCGGACGAGCTCATGGACGGCGCCGACGTCGTGATCTCCACGCTGCCCGGGGACGCCGCGGCCGGGCTGGTCGCGCGCGCGGCCGTCGTGCTGGACGTCGTCTACGCCCCGTGGCCGACGGCGTTCGCGGCCGCGGCCGCCGGCGCGCGGGTGGTCAGCGGGCTGGAGATGCTGCTGCACCAGGCCGCCGCGCAGGTGGAGCTGATGACGGGCGAGCCGGGGCCGGTGGAGGCGATGCGCGCGGCCCTGCCCGGGACGGTGCGGGCGTGACCCCGCCCGACAAGACGTGCGCCGTGTGCGGGCGGCGGATCACCTGGCGCAAGAAGTGGGAGCGCGACTGGGAGCAGGTCCGCTTCTGCTCCGCCGGCTGCCGGCGCCGCGGTCTCGGCGACACCGACCGGCGGCTGGAGGCGACGATCACCGACCTGCTGGGCGCCCGGTCGGGCACGATCTGCCCGTCCGAGGCGGCCAGGGCCGTCGATCCCGAGGGGTGGCGCGAGCTGATGGAGCCGGCCCGGATGGCCGCGCGGCGGCTCGTCGGGGCGGGCGAGGTGGAGATCGTGCAGGGCGGGCGGGTGGTGGACCCGTCGACGGCGAAGGGCCCGATCAGGATCCGGCGCGCACGCTGACCGACACCGCGTAGTCGCCCCCGGCCCAGGGGTCGCGCTCCCATGTGGCGAACCGCTCGGCGGGCTCCAGCCCGGCGGCGGCGCACCAGCCGTCGTAGTCGGCCAGGTCCGGCCAGCCCTCCTGCAGCTGGAACCCGGCGACCAGCCGCCCGCCGGGCACCAGGTGCCGCGCGCACGCCGCGACCAGCTCGGCCCGCCGCGTCGCGTAGGGCACGACGTTGCCCGCCAGCACGACGACGTCGAACCGCTCGGGCCGGTCCAGGTCCGCGAGGTCCCCCTCGACCCACGTCAGCTCGGGCGCCTTGGCCCGGGCGGCGGCGACCATGTCCGGGTCGGCGTCCACCCCGAGCACGGCGATCCCCCGCCGGGCCAGCTCGATCGCGACCCGACCCGTGCCGCAGCCGCCGTCGAGCACCGCGCGCGGGGCGTAGGACGCGACGAGGTCGGCCTCCCCGTGGGGGCGTTCCAGCGCGGCCCACCGCTCGTCGTAGGCGGCGAGGTCGACGCGGTCGCGCCAGGCGTCCCAGTCGGCGGGGAGGGTCATCCCGGCACGGTAGCGAGCACCCCCAGCACCCGGACGAACGCCTCCGCCCGCGCCCACTCCGTGACGGTGAACGGGGCCCACTCCCGCCGCGCCACCAGCCACGTCCCGTCCGGGGCGGGCACCGCGAGGACGTGGTCGTCGGCGTCGGGCTCGTCGGCCGCGGGCAGCACGTCGTCGGCGTGCACCAGCGCGGCGAGCGCGGCCGCCGGGTCGCCCGTGGTCACGGCCTGGGCGGCGAGGTCCAGGGCGCGGGTGGGGGCGTCGACGAGGTCGTGCGGGTCGGCCGCGGTGACGAGCACCGCCCCGGCCGCGGGGCCGACCGCCGCGCGCACCGAGGTGGCGAGCAGCTCGGGGTCCGGGGCCCCGCCGACGACGAGCTCGTCGACGACCGAGCGCGAGTCCTGGCCGTGCACGGCCAGCCCGAGGATGTTGCCGCCCGCGGCGGCGACGGACTCGGCGAGCCGGGCCAGCGCGCCGGAGGTGTCGGGCAGCCGGACCCGCACGCGGTGCAGCCCGGCCGGGGCCCGGTCCGCGGCGGGCGGCGGGTCGGGGACGGCGCGCAGCCGCCTGCCCGGGCCGGCGCCGTCGGCGAGCGCCCGGTCCCGGGCCACCAGCCGCTGCCCTGGCCCGACCGCGGACGTGCCGAGCGCCTGCAGCGCCGCCCACATCGTCACCTGGTTCGCGGTGAGCACCGGCTTGCCCAGCTCGCGCTCCAGCGGCGCGATGACGTCGTAGGTGGCGAGGTTGGTGCAGGAGATGAACACGGCCTCGGCGTCGGGTCGGTCGGCGGCGCGGACCGCGCGGACGACCTCGTCGTAGGACACCCGCCAGATCTGCCCGAGCAGGCCCAGCCCCACCGAGGCGACGGTGGTGACGCCGTGCCCGGCGAGGAACACGGCCAGCAGGTCGGTCAGCGCGTCGACGTAGGGGGTGACGATCGCGACCCGGCCCGCCCCCACCGCGCGCAGCGCCCCGACGAGCGCGCCCGCCGTCGTCAGCGCGTGCGGGGCGCCGGCGTCGCGGATGACCCCGGTCAGCGCGATCTCGCCGGCCGGGCCGTCGACGAAGCTGCCCGAGGTGCACGCGTAGGCGACGATGCCCGGCCCGGGCTCCAGCAGGTCGCGGGTGGCCCGGCGCACCGGCTCGGGATCGCTGATCGCCCTGGCCATCTCGGCCGTGACCGGCGACGGCACGAACGGCGTGCGCGTGAGGTGCAGGGCGACCGGCTCGGGCACCCATCGCCACAGCTCGCGGTCCAGGGCGAAGTCGAAGGGGACGATGACCCCGATCCCGGCGGCCGGGTCGGCCGCTCCCGCGGTGGGCTGCATGCCGCCACGGTGGGGGTTGCGGATGACGGGGGTGTTGCGGGCGGGTAAGCGGAACACGCCGGCCCGCCGCGGGGTTGTGCCGGACATGCAGGTGGAGATCTGGTCGGACGTGGTGTGCCCCTGGTGCGCGATCGGGAAGCGGCGGTTCGAGGCCGCCCTGGCCCGCTTCGAGCACCGCGACGAGGTGACGGTGCGGTGGCGCAGCTTCGAGCTCGACCCGACCGCGCCCCGGGAGCGGGAGGGCACGCTGGTCGAGCACCTGGCCGCGAAGTACGGCACCGCGCCCGCCCAGGCGCAGGAGATGATCACCCGGATGACCGGGACGGCGGCCGAGGCGGGCTGGGAGTTCCACCTGGAGCACGCCCGCGGCGGCAACACCGTCGACGCGCACCGGCTGATCCACCTCGCCGCCGAGCGCGGCGTGCAGGACGCGGTCAAGGAGCGCCTGCTGCGCGCCTACCTCACCGAGGGCGAGCGCATCGGCGACCCGGCGACGCTGGCCAGGGTCGTCGCCGAGGCGGGGCTGGACGAGGCGGAGGCCGCCGAGGTCCTCGGGTCGGACCGCTACCTCGACGCCGTCCGCGCCGACGAGGCGCAGGCCCGCGCCTACGGCATCACCGGCGTCCCGTTCTTCGTGGTCGACGCCGCCTACGGCGTGTCCGGCGCCCAGCCGGCCGACGCCCTGCTCGACGTCCTGCGCACGGCCTGGACGGCGGCCCACCCCCTGCAGGTGGTCACCCCCGCCGGCGGCGACGCGTCCTGCACCGACGGCTCCTGCGCGGTCTGACCGCAGGGGGGTGCGCCGGCGGCGGTCCCCCGTCTCAGGCCGCGGCCGTGACCCGCAGCGTGCGCTCCAGGAACGTCACCTGGGCGGCCGCGGAGCGCGCGAACATCTCCCCGGTGTAGATGTCGAAGTGCCCGCAGTCCAGCTCCAGGACCTCCGCCCCCGCGCCCGCCCGCGCCGCGACGGCCCGCACGGCCGCCGGCGGGGCGATGGTGTCGCCCGCGGCGACCACGACGAGGATCGGCGCGCGGAGCCGGGCCGCTGCCGTGACCGGCCGGTTGAGCGGGATGCGCAGGGCCCCGCGGGCGCACATCTCGTTGCGGAACGTCGGGCCCATGATCGAGCGGTAGCCGGTCTCGGCGCCCTCGGCGGTGATCGCGGCCAGCGACCCGGGCGGCCCGACGACCGGGATGAGGTGCGGCCCGCGGCCGGCCACGGCCCCGGCGATGTCGCGCAGCGCGTGGCCGGTGAGCCGCAGGAGCTGGCCGATCCCGGCGTAGCGGCCGATCTCCAGCAGCGCCGCCAGCCCGTCCATCGCCGCGCCCTGCGAGACCACCGCGGCGACCCGGCCGTCGGCCGCCGCCACGGGCACCACGTGCCCGCCGGAGTACGAGCTCCCCCAGAGCACGATCCGTTCCGGGTCGACGCCGTCGAGGCCGCGGGCATGGGCGATCGCGGCGTGGTAGTCCTGCCGGTGCCTGCGGTGGTCGACGTCCTGGCGGGGGGTGCCCGCGCTGGTGCCGTAGCCGCGGTAGTCGAAGACGAGCACGTCGGCCCCCGCGGCGGCGAACCGCTCCGCGAACGGGAGCAGCCCGGCGTCCCGCGTCGCGCCGAAGCCGTGCCCCATCACCACGCACGGCCGGCCGCGCGGGCCGGTCAGGGCGTCGGTGCCGGCGCGCAGGGACCAGGCCTCGCAGCGGGTGCCGTGGCTGTCGAACGCGGTGTCGGTGACCATGGTCACGCCTTCGGGCGGCGCGCGGCCCCGGTTCGGCCCCGATAGCGTGGCCGGGAGTTCACCGCCGAACCCGAGGAGCGCCCGTGACCCTGCCCACCGACGACGACCGCGGCCTGCTGACCGTCGTGGCCACGATGCGGGCCAAGGCCGGCAAGGAGCAGGAGCTCCGCGAGCTGCTGGAGTCCCTCATCCCGCCCACCCGCGCCGAGGCCGACTGCGTCACCTACGCGCTGCACAAGGGCGCGCAGGACCCGTCGGTGTTCATCTTCTACGAGAACTGGACCGACCAGGCCGCGCTCGACGCCCACCTCGGAACGCCGCACCTGCAGGCGGCGCTGCCGCGGATCCCCGAGCTGCTCGACGGCGACCTCGTCATCACCCCGCTGCACCGCATCGCCTGACGGCCCTCGTGCGCGCGCAGGGGTGTCAGAGCGCCTCTGCGCGCGCACGGGCGGCGGCCGCCGCGTCGACGCCCGCGACCAGCCAGACCATCGCGGGCAGGAAGTCGTCGCGCAGCGCCGTGCGGTGGTGCGGCACGTCGGCCGCGGCCCCGGCACTCTCCAGCAGCCCGGACACGTAGCGGGCCCGCGCGCGGTACCGCCCGCCCAGGTGCTCGCCCACCCACGCCAGCGCCGTGTCGACGAGGTCGGCCGGGCGGTCCTCGGCCTCGCGCGCCGCGGAGAGCCGCCCCACGAGCTGCAGGGTGGCGATGAGCTCGACCGGCCCGCTGCGGTCCTGTGGCGCGGCCCCGGCGTCGATCTCCCGGACCGCGGCGACCACCTGGCGCCCCGGCTCGGGCGAGCGGTCCTCGATCGTGGCCCGCACGGCCCGGTCGATCAGGTCCTCGACGGCGGCGACGGCCTGCCGGACGTCGCGCTCCTCGCTGCTGGCCACCGGCCCACCCTACGAGGCCGGCCCGCGACGCGACGCGCCCGCCTGCTCGATGAACAGGCGGGCGCGTGGCGAGGGGGCGACGGTCAGCCGCGGGCCCCGACGAAGCCGCGGTCGCGGCGCACGTTCGCGCGGCGACCCTTGAGGGTGGTGCTGCCGCGCAGGTCGCGCAGCACGCCGTCGGCGGCGTGCTCCGGGATCTCGACGAGCGCGTGCCGCTCGTGGATCTGGATGGCCCCGATGTCGCGCCCGGACAGGCTCGACTCGTTGGCCAGCGCGCCCACGATGTCCTGCGGGCGCACGCCGCCGGCGCGGCCGGCGTTGACGAACAGCCGCGTCATGCCCGCCTTGGGCGGGCGCGGGCCCGCGGCGCCACCACGGCCGCGGGGGCCGCGCGCGTCGTCCCGGGGACCGGAGCGGGCCCCGTCGCGCCCGCGCGGCGCCGTGACCACGGGGATGTCCTCGCCGTCGTCGGGCGAGCCCGCGGCGGCCTGCATCATCGCGACCGCCGCGGTGGCGATGTCGAGCAGGTCGTGCTCGGCGGCCAGGCCCGCCAGCATGCCGCGGACGTCGTCCTGGTCCTCCCCGGAGAGCAGCTGCTCGGCCAGGGCGGCCCGGGTGCGCTCCAGGCGGGCGGCGCGCAGGTCGGCGGCCGTCGGGACCGGGCGGGTCTCGATGGGCTGGCCGGTGAGCCGCTCCACGTTGCGCAGCGCGTACAGCTTCGACGGCGGCGCCAGCGTGATCGCGACGCCCTCGCGCCCGGCCCGGCCGACGCGCCCGATGCGGTGCACGTAGGCCTCGGAGCTCTGCGGCACGTCGTGGTTGACGACGTGGGTGAGCAGGTCGATGTCCAGGCCGCGGGCGGCGACGTCGGTGGCGACGAGCAGCTCGGTGCGCCCGCTGCGCAGCCGCTCGACGACGCGGGTGCGGTGCTCCTGGTCCATGCCGCCGTGCAGCGCCTCGGCCCGCAGGCCGCGCGCCGTCAGCGTCTCGGTGACGGAGTCGACGTCGAGGCGGGTGCGGCAGAAGACGATGGCGGCGGTGGGCCGCTCGGCCTCCAGCACCCGGCCCAGCGCGGCCGTCGTGTGGCTGCGCGGGACGAGGTAGGCGGTCTGGCGGACCTTGGGCGCCTCCCCCTCGACGGCCTCCTCGCGGGCGATCCGGACGGTGACCGGCTCGCGCAGGTAGCGCTGGGCCAGGTCGGAGATCCGGCGCGGCATGGTGGCGCTGAACAGCACCGCCTGCCGGGTGTCCGGGGTGGCGTCGAGCAGCGTCTCGATGTCCTCGACGAAGCCCATGTCCAGCATCTCGTCGGCCTCGTCGAGCACGACGGTCTCGAGCCCGTCGAGCCGCAGCGCGCCGCGGTTCATCAGGTCGATCGCGCGGCCCGGGGTGGCGACGACGACGTCGACGCCGGTGTGCAGGCCCTTGAGCTGCGGGCCGACGGGGGCGCCGCCGTAGACGGTGAGCACACGGGCGCCGAGCCCGCGGCCGAACAGCTGGGCGCCGTAGCGGGTGATGGCCTCGGACACCTGCAGCGCGAGCTCGCGGGTGGGGGCGAGCACGAGGCCGAACGGCGCGTCGCCGCGACCGGGCGCGGGGCGCTGGTCGGCGAGGCGCTCCAGCATCGGCAGCGCGAACGCCGCGGTCTTGCCGGTGCCGGTGGCGGCCTGCCCCAGCAGGTCGCGACCCTCGACCAGCGACGGGATCGCCTCGGCCTGGATCGGGCTGGGGTGGGTGTAGCCGAGCTCCGCCACGGCGGCGAGCAGCTCGGGGCGGAGCGGGAGGTCGGTGAACGCGGGCAGGTCGAGCGGAAGCTCGGTGTGGGTCAAGTCAGGTTCTCTCGTCGCAGCGAGCGGGCGCCAGTCGTGGCGCACGCGGCGAGCCCGCGGGGCCCGATGCACGAGTTCTGCCTGGCCGGTGCGGTCTCCTGGTGGCGTCAACGCGCCACCCCACGAGTATCTTCCCAGGTGACGGTGCTCACCGCCGCACCGGCCCCGGCTGAGTCCCTGCTCACGATGTCGCTCGCCGTTCATCCGGCCCCGCGATCCTCGGGTGCGTGGAGAACCTTCGTGACGTCCGCGGCCTGCGCACCGACGACGGACGGATCGTCCGGCGGGCGGTCCTCTACCGCGGCGAGACCCCCCGGACCCCGCACGCGGGCCGCACCGGCGTCGCGGTCTGGCCGCCCGCCGTCGTCGTCGACCTGCGCACGATCGCCGAGGCCCACCTGCACGGGGGCGGCCGGCACGCGCTGGACCGGCCCGGCACCGCCGTGTACTCGGTGCCGATGGGCGCGAGCCTCGCCCCGGCGCTGTCGGGCGCCCAGACCACCGACGGCGACCTGACCGCCGCGTACCGGCACCTCGTCCGCGACGCCGCGGACGCGATCGCCGCCATCGTCGGGATCGTCGCCCGCGCCCCCGGCCCGGCGCTGGTGCACTGCACGGCGGGCAAGGACCGCACCGGCATCGTCGTCGCCGTGCTGCTGAGGGCGGCCGGCGTGCGCCGCGACGACGTCGTGGCCGACTACCTGCGCACCGAGGAGAACCTGCCCCGGCTCTGGGCGGCGCTGCGGGCCGCGGGCGTGCGGGAACCGCGCAACCGCGCCCTGCTCGGCGTGCAGGGTCCCGCGCTGGAGGCCGTGCTCGACGAGGTGGAGGCGCACCCCGGCGGGGCCGCGGGCTGGCTCGCGACCCACGGCGTGGACCCGGCCGACCTCGACCGGTTCGTCGCGCGCCTCGTCGGCCCGGTCGCGGCCGAGGCCGCCTGACGGCCGCACCACCCGGAGGCCTCCCCCGATCGGGGGACGTGAACCGACCCCTCGCGGATCACGTCACCACCGACCGGGGTGCGACGGTAGGACCGCCGGACCGGGACCCCTCCCGGTCCCCGGCAGGAGCCCGGGTGCCCGCCGGGAGATACGTCGTGTGCGACAGGTCACCCGCGAGCGGTCAGGAGCGGCCCTCGCCGGTGAGGCCGGCGCGGCGCAGGGCGTCGGCCATCGCACTGTTGCCGGGCGCGCTGTTGCCGGGCGCGCCGCTGCCGGGCCCGCCGGTGCCGCGCGCGCCGCCCGAGCCGCTCCG
>JAPLAT010000585.1 GCA_026393175.1 Pseudonocardiales bacterium | reverse complement strand
GCTCGCGCCGGGCGTCAACGAGCTGGTGCGGGTCTACGTGGCCCAGAAGCGCAAGATCCAGGACGGCGACAAGCTCGCCGGCCGCCACGGCAACAAGGGCGTCATCGGCAAGATCCTCCCCGAGGAGGACATGCCGTTCCTGCCCGACGGCACCCCGGTCGACATCATCCTCAACACGCACGGCGTGCCGCGACGGATGAACATCGGCCAGGTCCTGGAGACCCACCTCGGGTGGATCGCCAAGACCGGCTGGGAGATCGAGGGCGAGCCCGACTGGGCCCGCCAGCTGCCGGAGAGCCTCTACTCCGTGCCCGCCGGCACGAAGACCGCCACCCCGGTCTTCGACGGCGCCAAGGAGCACGAGATCACCGGTCTGCTCGGCTCGACCCTGCCCAACCGCGACGGCCAGCGCATGGTCGGCCCGGACGGCAAGGCGACGCTGATGGACGGCCGCTCCGGCGAGCCGTTCCCGTTCCCGGTGGCCGTCGGCTACATGTACATCCTGAAGCTGCTGCACCTGGTGGACGACAAGATCCACGCTCGTTCCACCGGCCCGTACTCGATGATCACGCAGCAGCCGCTGGGTGGTAAGGCGCAGTTCGGTGGCCAGCGCTTCGGTGAGATGGAGTGCTGGGCGATGCAGGCCTACGGCGCGGCGTACACGCTGCAGGAGCTGCTGACGATCAAGTCCGACGACGTGTCCGGCCGCGTGAAGGTCTACGAGGCCATCGTCAAGGGCGAGAACATCCCGGAGCCGGGCATCCCCGAGTCGTTCAAGGTGCTGCTGAAGGAACTGCAGTCGCTGTGCCTGAACGTCGAGGTGCTGTCCAGCGACGGGCAGGCGATCGAGATGCGCGACACCGACGACGAGGACCTCGAGCGCGCCGCGGCCAACCTGGGCATCAACCTGTCCAGCCGGCCCGGCTCCGACTCGGCGACCCTCGACGACGTCGTCAACTGACCTGCCCGATCCGGATACGAAGGAACTGAGGACACACGTTGCTCGACGTCAACTTCTTCGACGAGCTCCGCATCGGGCTGGCCACGGCCGAGGACATCCGCCAGTGGTCGCACGGTGAGGTCAAGAAGCCCGAGACCATCAACTACCGCACCCTCAAGCCGGAGAAGGACGGGCTCTTCTGCGAGAAGATCTTCGGTCCGACCCGGGACTGGGAGTGCTACTGCGGCAAGTACAAGCGCGTCCGCTTCAAGGGCATCATCTGCGAGCGCTGCGGCGTGGAGGTCACGCGCGCCAAGGTGCGTCGTGAGCGGATGGGCCACATCGAGCTGGCCGCGCCCGTCACGCACATCTGGTACTTCAAGGGCGTCCCGAGCCGGCTGGGCTACCTGCTCGACCTGGCCCCCAAGGACCTCGAGAAGATCATCTACTTCGCGGCCTACGTGATCACCTCGGTGAACCGCGAGCAGCGCCACACCGACCTGTCCACGCTCGAGAACGAGATGGCGGTCGAGCGGCGCAAGGTCGAGAACCGGCGTGACACCGACCTCGAGGAGCGCGCGCAGAAGCTCGAGGCCGACCTGGCCGAGCTCGAGGCGGAGGGCGCCAAGGGCGACGTCCGTCGCAAGGTCAAGGACGGCGGCGAGCGCGAGATGCGCCAGCTGCGCGACCGCGCCCAGCGCGAGCTGGACCGGCTCGACGAGATCTGGACGACCTTCACCAAGCTCGAGGTGCAGCAGCTCATCGCCGACGAGTCGATCTACCGGGAGCTCTACGACCGGTACGGCGACTACTTCACCGGCGCCATGGGCGCCGAGGCGATCCAGACGCTGCTGCAGAACTTCGACATCCCGGCCGAGGCCGAGAACCTG
>JAPLAT010000464.1 GCA_026393175.1 Pseudonocardiales bacterium | reverse complement strand
GGAGGCGGGAAACGTTCTCTCTCACGCGGCATATCGCCGTGCGATATCGCGGAGAAGAACCGCTGGTCAGCCTGTGGTGCCCCCGGCAGGATTCGAACCTGCGCTCCCGCCTCCGGAGGGCGGTGCTCTATCCCCTGAGCTACGGGGGCCAACCCCGACGACAGTAGCGCACGGCCGTCGGGGCGCGGGGCGGCGGGGTGGGCGGAGCTGATCGTCGGGCGGAGTGCTCCACCGAGAGGCGCCCGCATCCGGGCCGACGATCAGCGCCGCGGCTACAGCGGCAGGGGGGTGCCACCGCGCTCGACGAGCAGCTGGGTGAGGTAGTCGACCTCGGAGCTCTGCGCGCCGAGCATCTGCGCCGCGAGGTTGCGCACCTGCGGAACGGCGGCATGCTCGGCGCCGTAGGCGAGCATCTCCACGCCGCCCTGGTGGTGGCGCAGCATGAGCTGCAGGAACAGCACGTCGAGCGCGGTGCCGGAAGAGGCCCGCAGCCGGACCAGCTCCTCCTGCGAGGCCATGCCGGGCATGGTGGCGACCCCGCCGCCCTCGACGTCCGGGGCGCCGTGGGCGTGCATCGCGCCCTCGTCCATCCACGCCATGTGCCCGCCCAGCGGCAGGGCCGGGGCGTCCCACAGCGCGAGCCAGCCCTGCATCTGGCCGACCTGGTTGTTCTGGGTGCGCTCGAGGTCGGTGGCCAGCTGCAGGAGCACCGGGTCGGTGGTGTGGTCGCGCTCCCACGCGGCCATCGACACGGCCTGCAGGTGGTGGACGGTCATGTCCTGCGAGAACCCGATGTCGACGGCGCCCGGCTCCGGGGTGCCCGACGGCATCCGTAGGAGCATCCCGGCGCTGGCGCCCACGAGCAGCAGCACCACCGCGACGGCGACGGCCACGAACGGGCGCACCCACCGCGGCTCGGTGCCACCGGGCTCGGGGGGTGCGGTCGCCGGTTCCGTCACGACCATCAGGAACCCGGGGCAGGCACGGGGTCCGGCGCGACCGCGCTGCCGTCGGCCACCTCGGCCTGCGAGCCGGGGGTGCCGGGCGCGGGCGCGGGGACGAAGGGCGGCGGGGCGGTGCGGTCGAAGCCGTTGGCGGCGCCCACCTCGTCGCAGCTCGCGCCGAACTCGGGGTGGGTGTTGCGGTTGATCCGCAGCGCGGTGATGAACTGGTCGATCCGCGGGTCGTTCGCGTCGGTGAGCTTGAGCTGGTGGCCCCAGGACTGCAGGGAGATCGGCTGGTCCAGGCCCGGGTAGGGCGACATGACCATGTAGTTCTCGCCGTCGACCTTCTCGCGCAGCGTGTCCAGCGCGGGTCCGCTGACCCGCTCGGGGTCGTAGGTGATCCAGACCGCGCCGTGCTCCAGGGAGTGCACGAGGTTCTCGCTGCGCACCGCGGTGTCGTAGACCACGCCGTCGCACGCCGCCCAGATCGCGTCGTGCGAGCCGCCGAACGGCGGGCTGTTGGTGTACGCGACCTGCTCGGCCGGGCTGACGTGCTGCCCGCCGGCGTACTCCACGACCGTGACGCCGGGGATGGCCGTCGACGGGTCGGGGTTCTCCGCGGTGGGCGCGTAGGCCTGCAGCGCGCGCTGCGGCGCCGTCGACAGCGCGACGCCGCCGAAGACCACCACGGCGATGAGCACGACGGCGCCGATCCCCGCGATCAGGCCCCAGGGCGTCGACCTCTGGACCACGACCGGCTTGCTCTTGTTCCGCGTCGACTTGCTCTTGTTGCCGCTGACCACGAGCCGGAGTCTAGGAGCGGTACCTGAGAAAGCCGTGAGCAGCACCTCCTATCCTTGGCAAGTGACTCCCGACCGGCTCGCCGATCTCGTCCGCGCCACCGCGACCGAGGTCCTGACCACGCGCGGCCTGGACGTCGCGGCCCTTCCCGACGACGTCGGCGTCGAGCGCCCCCGCAACCCCGAGCACGGCGACTACGCCACCAACGTCGCGCTGCGCACCGCGAAGAAGGCTGGCGTGCCGCCGCGCGACCTGGCGGCCTGGCTGGTCGAGGAGCTCACCGGGCGCGACGGCATCGCCAGCGCCGAGATCGCCGGCCCCGGGTTCATCAACCTGCGCCTGGCCGCCGACGCCCAGGGCGCCGTCGTGGCCGAGGTGCTGGGCGCGGGCCCGTCCTACGGCACGGGCGACGAGCTGGCCGGGCGGAGCATCAACCTGGAGTTCGTCTCGGCGAACCCGACCGGCCCGATCCACCTGGGCGGGGCGCGCTGGGCCGCCGTCGGCGACGCGCTGGGCCGGGTGCTGGCCGCGCGGGGCGCGAAGGTCTTCCGCGAGTACTACGTCAACGACGCGGGCGCGCAGGTCGACCGGTTCGCCGCGTCGCTGGTCGCCGCCGCGCTGGGCGAGGAGACCCCGGAGGACGGCTACGCGGGCGCCTACGTGCAGGACATCGCGGCGCAGATCGTGGCCGCGCACCCCGGGGTGCTGGAGCGCCCCGACCGGCTGGCCACGTTCCGCGCCGCCGGGCTGCAGATGATGCTCGCCGACATCGAGCGCGCCCTCACCGCGTTCGGCACCGAGTTCGACCTCTACTTCTCCGAGCAGAGCCTCCACGACGCGAACGCGGTCGAGGCGGCGGTGGCCCGGCTGAAGGACTCGGGGCACCTCTACGAGGCCGACGGCGCGTGGTGGCTGCGCTCCACCGACCAGGGCGACGACAAGGACCGGGTCGTCATCAAGAGCGACGGGCGCCCGGCCTACATCGCCGGCGACATCGCCTACTACGCCGACAAGCGAGCGCGCGGCTTCGACACCCTGATCTACATGCTGGGTGCCGACCACCACGGCTACATCGCCCGGCTGAAGGCCGTCGCGGCGGCGTCGGGCGACGACCCCGCCGTCGTCGAGGTGCTGATCGGGCAGCTCGTCAGCCTGGTCAAGGACGGCGAGCCGGT
>JAPLAT010000406.1 GCA_026393175.1 Pseudonocardiales bacterium | reverse complement strand
TCGGCGAAGTTCTCCTGCTACGCGACCGAGCTCGACGACCTGCTGGCCGCCCGCGCCGCCACGACGTGCGCGGGCAGCCCCGGCGGCAGCTCCGCGGCCCAGCAGCCGTAGGTCGCGGGCCACGGCCGGTCCGGCGCCGGGTCCAGCAGGGTGGTGGCGAGCCCCGCCGCGGCGCACGCCCCGGCCAGCGCCCGCCCGGCGGGACCGCCGCCGACGACGAGCACGTCCCGCCCACCCGCACGCTGCACACCGACGTTCTACGGCACCCGCCTCCGCGGCGCGCGCGTGCGGATACGGTGCGGCCGTGATCGGTGACACGGATCTCGCACCGCGGGCCCGCGCGGCGCGGCGGGCGCCGGGGGAGTCCGGGAGGGGGCAGGCCGCGAGCCCGTTCCGGGTGGACCGCGACCGTATCGTCGCCTCGCCGTTCTTCGCGCGGCTGGCCGGGGTCACGCAGGTCGTCAGCCCCGCGGGGACCGGGCTGCTGGTGCACAACCGGCTCACCCACTCCCTGCAGGTGGCGCAGGTGGCCCGGGCCGTCGCGGAGCGGCTGGCCGGCGACCCGGTGGCGACCGCGCTGGGCGGCTGCGACCCCGACGTCGTCGAGGCCGCGGCGCTGGCCCACGACCTCGGCCACCCGCCGTTCGGCCACCTCGGCGAGCAGGTGCTCGACCGGCTCGCCCGCGAGCACCTGGGCCTGCGCGACGGCTTCGAGGGCAACGCGCAGAGCTTCCGGATCGTCACGACCATCGACCTGCACGGGCCCGGCGGGACCGGGCTGGACCTCACCGCCGCCGTCCGCGCCGCGGTGCTGAAGTACCCCTGGACGCGCCACGACCACCCCGACCCGCACCCGAGCACCGCGTCCCTGCCCCCGCGCGGCGGTGGCCCGCTGCCGTCCGCGCCCGACGCCGGGTCGGCGAAGTTCTCCTGCTACGCGACCGAGCTCGACGACCTGCTGGCCGCCCGCGCCGCGTTCCCGGTGATCGGCCCGTGGCAGCAGACCGTCGAGGCCGCGGTGATGGACACCGCCGACGACATCGCCTACGCCATCCACGACCTGGAGGACTTCCACCGGGTCGGGGTGCTGCAGCAGCCGGGCGTCGCCGCCGAGCTGACCGGCTGGCGGCGCGCCCCGGGCACGGCCGGGCCGGGCGCGCGGCTGGAGCGGCTGCGCCGCCGCCTCGCCGAGCGCGACGGCTGGGCCTACGACGACGACGCGTTCGCCGCCGCCGTGGACCGGGTCTCCGCCGAGCTGGTGGATGGGCTGCTGGCCACGGCGTTCGACGGGTCGATGGCCGCCGAGCGGGCGGTCGCGGAGTTCTCCGCCCGCTGGACGGCCCGGCTGGTCGGCGGCGTGCGGCTGCGGCCCGACCCGCCCGTGCGCGCGGCGCCCGTCGTCCTCGACACGGCGCAGTGGCACGAGGTGGCGGTGCTCAAGTTCGTCCACCAGACCTTCGTGCTGCAGCGCGCCGACCTCGCCTCGCACCAGCGGGGGCAGGCGACGGTGCTCCGCGGGCTGGTCGGGGCGCTGGCCGACTGGCTCACCGACGACGACGCCCCGCGGCTGCCGCCGCGGCTGCACGACCTCGCCGAGCTGGCCCGCGCCCAGGGCGCCGGTCTGGAGCAGGCCAGGGGCCGCGCGGTCGTCGACTACGTCGCGTCGCTGACCGACGGCCAGGCCTCGTCGCTGCTCGACGTCCTCACCGGCCGCTCGGGCCGCCTGTGGACCGACGCGGCCGTCCTCTAGCGGCTCCGCCGCCCGTGCGTGCGCAGAGGTGCGGGAACACCTCTGCGCACGCACGACCCCCTACGCGGAGCCGAGCGTGCCGGTGGCCAGGATCCCGCCGTCCACGCGCAGCGTCTCGCCGGTGATCCACGCGGCCTGGTCGGAGACCAGGAAGGCGACCGCGCGGGCGATGTCCTCCGGCTCGCCCAGGCGCTTCATCGGGTAGGCGGCGGCCACCTTCTCCTCGCCGGCGGCGTAGAGCGCGGTCGCGAACTTGGTCTTGACGATGGCCGGGGCGACGGCGTTGACCCGGATCGCCGGGCCGAGCTGCCAGGCGAGCTCCTCGGTGAGCCGCAGCAGCGCCGCCTTGGACGCGCCGTACGCGGCGATCGCCCCGGTGGAGCGCAGGCCCGCCACCGAGGCGACGTTGACCACCGCGCCGCCGTGCTCGCCCATCCACGCCCGGTAGGCGAGCTGCACGTAGGCCAGCGCGGCGACGACGTTGGTCTCGAACGTCTTGCTCACCGCGGCGAGGTCGGCGTCCATGAGGAAGCCCATGGTGGGGTTGATGCCGGTGTTGTTGACGAGGATGTCGAGGCTGCCGAACCGCTCGACGGTCCGGGTCACCGACTCCTCGCGGCTCTCCGCCGACCCGGCGTTCGCGGGGACGGCGAGCACGCGCGCGGGGTCGCTCCCGGCGCCCAGCTTCTCGGCCGCCGCGGTCAGCTCGTCGGGCTTGCGGGCGGTGATCGTCACCGACGCCCCGCGGGAGAGGAGCTCGGCGGCGACGGCATAGCCGATGCCGCGGCTGGCTCCGGTGACGAGGGCGGTCCTACCCGTGAGATCGGTCATGCGCGGGACCCTACGTCCCGAACCGGGTCGCCCGGGCCGGTACTCTGGTGACGTGATCCGGACCGCGTAGCGAGCAGCAGCCGCCTCACCCCTGCTCGCCCCCGTCTGGAGTCCCCTCGTGATCACCGCCACCGACCTGGAACTGCGCGCCGGGTCCCGCATCCTGCTGTCCGGCGCCACGCTGCGCGTGCAGGCGGGCGACCGGATCGGCCTCGTCGGCCGCAACGGCGCCGGCAAGACCACCTCCATGCGCGTGCTCGCCGGCGAGGGGGAGCCCTACGGCGGTGCCGTCAGCGCCAACTCGCCCGTGGGCTACCTGCCGCAGGACCCCCGCGAGGGCGACCTGCTGGTCACCGCGAAGGACCGCGTCCTGTCGGCCAAGGGCCTCGACGTGATGCTGCGCCAGATGGAGAAGGCGCAGACCGCGATGGCCGAACTCGTCGACGGCGCGGAGAACGAGAAGGCGGTGCGCGAGTACGGCCGCATCGAGGAGCGCTTCTCCGCGCTCGGCGGGTACGCCGCCGAGAGCGAGGCGGCCCGGATCTGCGCGCACCTCGGCCTGCCCGAGCGCGTGCTGTCCCAGCAGATCGCCACGCTGTCCGGTGGCCAGCGGCGGCGCGTCGAGCTGGCCCGCATCCTGTTCTCGGCCACCGACGGCGGGGCGTCGAGCAACACCACGCTGCTCCTCGACGAGCCCACCAACCACCTCGACGCCGACTCGATCACCTGGCTGCGCTCGTTCCTGCTGGCCCACGAGGGCGGGCTCGTGGTGATCAGCCACGACACCGACCTGCTGGCCGCCGTCGTCAACAAGGTGTGGTTCCTCGACGCCACCCGCGGCGAGGTCGACGCCTACAACATGGACTGGCGCCGCTACCAGGACGCCCGCGCCACCGACGAGAAGCGTCGCCGCCGCGAGCGCGCCAACGCCGAGAAGAAGGCCGCGGCCCTGCACACGCAGGCGCTGAAGATGGGCGCGAAGGCGACCAAGGCCGTCGCGGCGAAGAACATGGCGCGGCGCGCCGACGAGCTGCTGTCGGGCCTGGAGCCCGAGCGCAAGCACGACCGGGTCGCCCGGATCCGCTTCCCCGACCCGGCGCCGTGCGGGCGCACCCCGCTCACGGCCGAGGGGCTGTCGAAGGCGTTCGGCTCGCTGGAGGTGTTCACCGGCGTCGACCTGGCCGTCGACCGCGGGGCGAAGGTCGTCGTGCTCGGGCTCAACGGCGCCGGCAAGACCACGCTCCTGCGGCTGCTGGCCGGCACCGAGCAGCCGGACTCCGGGGCGGTCGTGCCCGGCCACGGGCTGCGCACCGGCTACTTCGCCCAGGAGCACGAGACGCTCGACCCCGACGCCAGCGTCTGGGCGAACATCCGGCACGCCTCCCCGGACACCGGTGAGCAGCAGCTGCGCACCCTGCTGGGCACGTTCATGTTCTCCGGCGAGCAACTCGACCAGCCCGCGGGCACGCTGTCCGGCGGCGAGAAGACCCGCCTGGCGCTGGCCGGCCTGGTGTCCAGCGCGGCCAACGTGCTGCTGCTCGACGAGCCCACGAACAACCTCGACCCGGCCAGCCGCGAGCAGGTGCTCGACGCGCTGCGCCGCTTCACCGGCGCCGTCGTGCTCGTGACGCACGACCCGGGCGCCGTCGAGGCCCTGCACCCGGACAAGGTCATCGTCCTGCCGGACGGCACGGAGGACCACTGGTCCCCGGACTACCTGGAGCTCGTGCAGCTGGCCTGATCGGACCAGCCCGCAACGCTGTGACCTGCGTCTCCTTTCCGGAGTGCGACGGTCGGGTGGCCGGAGTGTGGCGTCCCGGTGATGCGCCGATGGACGATCACCCCCGATGATCACCCGTCCGCGTGATCCATTCGGCCGAACCGCTCACCGATCCCCGAGTCGATCTCCTGGTTCCGGACCTGCCCGAGGGCGATCATGATGTGCCGAGGGGGGCGATGACGAGGAGGAACCCGGAACCATGCCCGATCTGAAGAAGGGTGCCCGCATCACGGGGCCCCAGCGCGACAAGCTCGCCAGCGACCTGAAGAAGAAGTACGAGAAGGGCGCCAGCATCCGCGCCCTGGCGGAGTCGACGGGCCGGTCCTACGGCTTCGTGCACCGCGTCCTCTCCGAGACGGGGGTGACGCTGCGCGGGCGCGGCGGGGCCACGCGCACGAAGAAGAAGTGAGGGCCTACCGAGCGGTAACCTGCTCGGCATGACCCTCGCCGATCCCGACCTGCTGCAGCGCGGCGGGCTCACCGTCGACGTCGACGGTGCCCGGGCCACGATCACGCTGTCCCGGCCCGACGCCCTCAACGCCCAGACGCCCGCCACGTGGCACGCCCTCGCCGCCGTCGGCGAGGACCTGCCCGCGGACGTGCGGGTGGTGGTGGTGCGCGGCCAGGGCCGGGCCTTCTCCGCCGGCCTGGACCGCAGCCTGTTCGTGCCGACGCCCGACGAGCCGGGCATCGCCGGGCTGGCCGGCCTCCCGGCCGAGGACGCCGACGCCCTTATCGCGGGCTACCAGGCCGGGTTCACCTGGCTGCGCGACCCCGCCCGCGTCACCGTCGCGGCCGTGCAGGGCCACGCGATCGGCGCCGGCTTCCAGCTCGCCCTGGCCTGCGACCTGCGCGTCGTTGCCGAGGACGTGCAGTTCTGCATGGCCGAGACCGGCCTGGGCATCGTGCCGGACCTGGGCGGGACCCTCCCGCTCGTCCAGGCCGTCGGCTACGCCCGCGCCGTCGACATCTGCCTGACCGGCCGCCGCGTCGGCGCCGCGGAGGCCGTCGCGGCCGGCCTCGCGCAGCGGTCCGTGCCCCGCGACGGCCTCGACGCCGCCGTGGACGAGCTCGTCACCGCCCTGCTCGCGCCCCCGCCCCGCGCCACCGCCGAGACGCTCGCCCTCCTGGCGGCCGCCGCCGAGGGCGCCGACCCGGCCGCCCAGCTCGGCGCCGAGCGCTCCGCCCAGCTCCGCCGCCTCCGCTCCCTCGCCGCCGGGGAGGGCTGACCCCTCCCCGGGCCGACCCACGGTGGGCGACCGGCCGGGGCGGCCCGGCCGCACAGCGCTGGCCCGGCGGCACAGCGCTGGCCCGGTCGCACAGCGCGCGGGCGGGCTGTGCGACCCCGGCGTGGGCTGTGCGACGTGGGTGGGTGCGGCCCTGGCCCGGACGTCGACTCCGCTGGGCCACTGCGCAGACCTCGTGGTCACCTCGCAGACCCCGTGGTCACTGCGCAGACCGCCGGCGGTGTGCGCGGTGCATGTGGGTCTGTGCGGTGCGCTCGGGTCTGTGGCGTCGGGATGCGGTCCCGGCCTCCCCGGCCTGTGCGGCTTCCGGCGCCGGTGACCGCGCAGACCCTGTGGTCACCTCACAGACCTTGTGGTCAGTGCGCAGACCGCCAGCGGTGTGCGCGGTGCTGGTGGGTCTGCGCGGTGCGCTGGGGTCTGTGGGCGTCGAGGTGCGGTCCCGGCCTCTGCGGCCTGTACGGCTACCAGCGCCGGTCTCTGTGCAGACCCGCGGCCACCTCGCAGACCCTGTGGTCACTGCGCAGACCGCCGGCGGTCTGGGCCGTGCTCGTGGGTCTGCGCGGTGGGCTCAGGTCTGTGGCGTCAAGCGCGATCCCGGCCTCCCCGGCTTCTCCCGGCCTGTGCCGCTACGAGTCCCGGTCACTGCGC
>JAPLAT010000333.1 GCA_026393175.1 Pseudonocardiales bacterium | reverse complement strand
CGACGCCGACTGCGCCTGCGGTGTGCAGGTGGCGCCGTTGCGCGTGGCAGCACATCCAGCCCTGCTTGGCGATCAGGCTGCCGTTCACCTCGCCGCTCACCTGCGGCGCGAGCAGGCCGTACGCCTGGTCGAAGCCGTCGGTCGCGATGGGCGGTGCCTGCGCGAGCGCACCGATCAGGACGTCGCGGTCCGGCTGGGGCAGCGAGCCGAGCACGTGGTCGAGGAGCCGAGCCGTGTCGCGGGGTGAGATGGCCACATCACCCCACTGCGACGGGTCCGGGGGCGGCGCGGCGCTGGTGAGCCCGAGCCGGGCGGCGACCCGGACGACCGCGCCCGGGCCGTCGAAGCGGACCCACAACGCGTTCATGGCCTGGTCGTCGCTCGGGCCCAGGGCGCGGCGGATCAGGTCCAGGTCGCTCTCGTCCACTGATATGCCGTCGGCCCGGTGCTGGTACAGCACCTCGACCGCGACCAGCAGCTTCGACAGTGACGCGGTGTAGAACGGCTCGTCGCCGCGCGCACCGACTGCCAGTTCGCCGGTCTGCCGATCGAGCACCGCCACCCCCGGCTCCGTCCCGACCGGTGCAGCGGACTCGGCCGCGACGACGGCATCGCGTACCACCGGCGGCGCCACCGGCGGGACCGTCGACGTCGCCGGCGGCGTCACGGGCCGGGCATGCGCCGCTGCCACCGGCGGCCGATCGCCCGACGTCGCACATCCCGCCAGCGCTGTGCCGGCCAGCAGAACGGCGAGCGCCTTGATTCCCGCGCCTCGCCGAGCACGTCCGTCCTGCCGCACCCCGTCACCCCGATTCCACCACGTCGCCCGTCCACAACGACGGTAGAGGGCGGACACGATCGCTGCCGTCCAGGCGCTATCCGAGCGTGGCGGCGGGTTCGTCACCCGGCGACCCCGTCCACCGGTCCTCGATGCGGGCCCACCGCCAGACCGCGAGCGCGACCACCCAGGTCAGGACGAAGAGGCCGACGATGGCGAAACCGACGTACTCGAGGTCGAGTGAGCCGATCCAGACCAGCGGGCCGGACCCGACGCCGAGGCGCTCGGTCAGCAGCCCGATGAGCACGACGGCCCCGATGACGAGAGCGACCACGACGGAGAGCACGGTGACGGTGAGGTTGTAGAAGACCTTGCGGACCGGTTTGAGGAACGCCCAGCCGTAGGCGCGGGCCATGAAGACGCCGTCGGCGGTGTCGAACAGACTCATTCCGGCGGCGAACAGCACCGGCAGCACCAGGATCGCGTACCACGGCAGGGTGAACGCGGCGGTGCCGGCGGCCAGGACGAGCAGCGCGACCTGGGTGGCGGTGTCGAAGCCGAGGCCCATGAGCAGGCCGACGGGGTAGAGGTGCCAGGGCCTGCTCACCCGGCGCATGACACGGCCGAGAAGGCGGGCGAGGAATCCGCGGTTGTCGAGGTGACGTTCCAGCTCGGCCTCGTCGAGCTCGCCGTGGCGCATGCGGCGGAGCACCCGCGCGATGCCGACGACGGCGACGAGGTTGGTCAGCCCGATCAGGATGAGAAACGTACCTGCGACCACGGAACCGATCAGCCCGAGGGTCTGCAGCAGGGCGGAGTCCTCGTCCTGAACGGGTCCGACGAGGGCACGCACCCCGAGGGCCAGGAGCAGGGCCAGCCCGAAGACCACGCTGGAGTGGCCGAGCGAGAACCAGAACCCGCCGCTGAGCGCCGATCGGCCCTCGCCGACGAGCTTGCGGGTGGTGTTGTCGACCACCGCGATGTGGTCGGCATCGAACGCATGCCGCACGCCGAGCAGGTAGGCGGTCAACCCGAGCCCCACACCGAACACCCCGGCGTCGCCGAGCACGATGTCCTGCGGAGCCACGACGAGAACCAGCACTCCCCACCCGAGGACGTGCAGCAGCGCCACGAACGCCGTCATCCCGCTCAAGGAGAGCCAGTCGGACCGGGACCAGCGGGCGGGAACTGCCGCCGCTGTCGTGCGAACGCCATCCATCCGCACATCATGCGCCACTACTACGCCATTGCATAGTAGTGGCAGTAGTGTCGGCCGCATCGGAAGCCGGGGAGATGCGGCCACGGAGAGTGGTCAGGGATAGCTGAATCGTGTTCGACAGCACGTCGTTATCTTGCGGACACTGTGAGCAACCAGGCGATGCGGGTCGGACGCGCCCTGCTCACGCTGCTCGTCACCCTGGTGATCGCCGTCCAGGTGACGGCCGCCTGCCCGGCCCTGCCGGTCGCCGACCACGCCGTCGTCGGAACGACCCAGAGCCAGGACTGCGGGAGTCACGGAGCCGTCGGGGACGACGCCTCGGCACTCGAGGTCCGACGCGGCGTGACCGACAGCGGGATTCCGCTCTCCGTCCTGGTCGTTCCCGCCGCGCCGCCGACCGGCGCCACCGGTCGCCGCCCGCTCCGGCAGGGCGGTCGGCGTGCACCCGCGGCGGGCCGGGCGCTTCTGCATCGGTTGTGCATCGCGCGGACGTGACGGGCCCCGCCCCGGCCCTGTCCGTCCGCGCCCCGGCGCGCGTCCCGAGGAAGCGCTTCCATGACCCTTCCCGCACTCTCCCCGATCCGTCCCGAGGGCCGATCGGCCCCGACCCTCCGGCTGCCCCTGGTCGTCGGCAACACCCCGCTGGTCCGCATTGACCGCCCCTTCACGGTCGATGACCGCGGTTTCTGGGCCAAACTGGAGGGCTTCAACCCTGGCGGGATCAAGGACCGGCCCGCCCTGCACATGATCAGCCGTGCGCGCGAGCGCGGGGACCTCGCCCCCGGCGCCCGCATCGTCGAGTCCACCAGCGGCACCCTGGG
>JAPLAT010000551.1 GCA_026393175.1 Pseudonocardiales bacterium | reverse complement strand
GCGTCGTCTCCACGACGGACCCGCCGAACGCGCGCAGCATCGCCGTCATGCACCGGCTGGGCATGACGTTCGCCGGTGAGGCCGAGGGCGAGGAGGACGGCGAGCGGTTCCCGGTCGTCGTGCACGCGATCGACCGCGGCGGTCCGGTCCCGGGGTGCCGGTGCCGCGGGTGAGCTGGCGGAACTGGGCGGGCAACCAGCGCGCCACCCCGGTGCGGACGGTCGCGGCCCGGGACGCCGGGGACGTCGCCGCGGCGGTGCGCGCCGCCGCGGAGCGGGGGCTGCGGGTGCGGGCGGTGGGGTCGGGGCACTCGTTCAGCGCCGTCGGGCGGCCGGTGGACGTCGCCGTCGCGGCGCCGGCGGACCCCGCGCTGCTGCACGTCGACGGGGACGGCCTCGCGTCCGTGCCCGCCGGGATGACGCTGCGCGTGCTCGACGACCTGCTGTGGGCGCGCGGCCGCGCCCTGCCCAACCTCGGCGACATCGACGCCCAGACGGTCGCGGGCGCGGTCTCCACCGGCACGCACGGCACCGGGGCGCGGCACGGCGGGATCGCGACGCGGGTCCGCGCGCTGGAGATGGTGCTCGCCGACGGCTCCCTCGTCCGCTGCTCCCCCGACGCCGACCCGGACCTGTTCTCCGCCGCCCGGGTCGCGCTCGGCGCGCTCGGGGTGCTCACGACCGTCGTGCTGGCGACGGTGCCGGCGTTCCGGCTGCACGCCACGGAGTCGGCGCGGCCGCTGGACGCCGTGCTGGGCGGGTTCGACGAGTGGGCCGATGCGCACGACCACGTCGAGTTCTACTGGTTCCCGCACACCGACACCGCCGCGACGAAGTGCAACGACCGCACCGGCGCGACGGCCCCCGCCCGCGGCCGGCTCGGGGCCTGGCTCGCCGACGAGGTGCTCGCCAACGCCGCGCACGGCGCGGCCTGCCGCGTCGGCGCGGCGGCACCGCGGCTCGTCCCGCTGATCAACCGGGTCGCGGCTCGGACGATGGCCGCGACCGAGTACACCGACCGCTCCTACCGCGTGTTCACCAGCCCGCGCCGGGTGCGCTTCCTGGAGATGGAGTACGCCGTGCCGCGCGCGGCGCTGCCCGAGGCGTTCGCCGGCCTGCGCCGGGCCGCCGAGCGGCACGCGCGCGACGTCACGTTCCCGGTGGAGGTGCGGGTGGCCGCCGCCGACGACATCCCGCTCTCGACGGCGTCCGGGCGCGACTCGGCCTACCTCGCCGTGCACGTGCACCACGCGCAGCGCCCCGGGGCCTACTTCGCCGCCGTCGAGGACGTGCTGGCCGACCTCGACGGCCGCCCGCACTGGGGCAAGCTGCACACGCTCGACGCGGACCGGCTGCGCGCGCGTTACCCCGCCTTCGACGCGTTCGCCGCCGTCCGCGACCGCGTCGACCCGGACCGCCGGTTCGGCACCCCCCACCTGGAGCGTGTCCTCGGATGCTGACGCACGACCTGACCACCCCCGCCCTGCTCGTCGACGCGGACGCGCTGGAGGCCAACCTCGCCGACATGGCCGCCGCGCTGCCCGGGCCGCGGCTGCGCCCGCACGTCAAGGCGCACAAGACCACGGCGCTGGCCCGGCGCCAGGCCGCCGCCGGGCACACCGGGTTCACCTGCGCGACCGTCCGCGAGGTCGAGGGCATGGTCGCCGCCGGTCTCGGCGAGGACCTGCTGCTGGCCAACGAGGTGCTCGACTGCCGCAGGCTCGGCGCGCTCGTCGGGCGGGGGGCGCGGATCACGGTGGCCGTCGACTCCGAGGCCACGCTCGCCGCGGTCGTCGCGGGCGGGGTGCGGGAGGTGCTCGTCGACGTCAACGTCGGGCTCCCGCGGTGCGGGATCGCGCCGGAGCGGGCCGGGGCGCTGGCCGACGCCGCCCGCGCCGCCGGGCTCGCCGTGCGCGGCGTGATGGGCTACGAGGGCCACCTGATGATGCTCGGGGACGTCGCCGAGCGGGCCCGGCTCACCGAGGAGTGCATGGGGCGGCTGCTCGCCGCGCACGCCGACGTCGGCGGCGAGGTCGTCTCCGGCGGCGGCACCGGCACCTACGCGCTCAACACCTGGGTCACCGAGGTGCAGGCCGGCTCCTACGCCCTCATGGACACCGCCTACACCGCCGCCGGGCTGCCGGTCCGGCAGGCGCTCACCGTGCTCGGCACCGTCGTGTCGACGACCGCACCCACCGCGGGGACGCCCGGCTGGGCCGTCGCCGACGTCGGGCTCAAGGCGCTCGGCATGGACCACGGCAACCCCGACGTGCCCGGCGGGCAGGTGTGGTTCTGCTCCGACGAGCACCTCACGTTCGCCCCCGGCACCCCGATCGCCGTCGGCGACCGCGTCCGGGTGGTCCCCGCGCACGTGGACCCGACCTGCGCCCTGCACGAGCGCCTGCACGTGGTGCGCGGCGAGGAGGTGCTCGACACCTGGCCGGTGGACCTGCGGGGCTGGTGAGCGCCGGTAGGTCCCCGCAACGGCAGGAGCCCGCCTCCCCCGAGGGGGAGACGGGCTCCTGCGAGATCCGAGTGGATCAGACGACGCGCACGCCGGTGGCCTGGGGGCCCTTGGCGCCCTGGCCGACCTCGAACTCCACGCGCTGGCCCTCGTCGAGCGAGCGGAAGCCGCCGGCGTCGATCTCGGAGTAGTGGACGAAGACGTCAGCGCCGCCGCCGTCGACCGAGATGAAGCCGAAGCCCTTCTCGCCGTTGAACCACTTGACGGTTCCCTGTGCCATGTACCTGCTCCTCGCAGTGGTGGATCCCGCACTGCGCGGGACCCGGCCGACCACGGCGGTGAGCCCCGTGCCCTTGTGACACGGATCCTCGTCCACCACGTTGTCCTGCGGGCGTGCAAACACGAACACCGAACCGACGACCACCACGAACCCTACGCCCCCGTGATCCCCCGCGGGGCGGGGGGTCGTGCCGACGGCCCGGGAGCGCGGCCGCTCACGCGCCGACGCGGCTCCCGCCGGCACCGATCGGCAGGCCGCGCCCGGCCGCCCAGGCCACGGTCTCGGCGGCGACCCGGGCCCGGTCGACGGCCGTGGTGGCCGCGCTCGGCGCGGAGCGGGTGGTGCCGTCGAGCACCTCCATGTGCCAGACCAGCTCGGGGTCGGACGCGACCAGCACCCGCCGGTTCGCCGTCCGGCGCAGCGCCCGGACGTCGAGCACGGCGCGGATCGCGGCCCGCGGCAGCGCCCGGCGCAGCGGGGCGCCGTCACCGGGCAGCAGGCGGCGCAGCCCGAACGGGCGGTACCCCTGGTAGGCCAGGCAGGTGGCCGTGTCCCAGGCCCCGCCCGAGTACGGGTAGGTGCGCAGGAGCCGGGCGTCGGCCCGCAGGACGGGAGCACGGACGCCGAACGTGCTCGTCGTGGCGTAGCCGCGGTACCAGAGCACCCCGCCGGCGGGTCGGGCCGTCGGGTCGCCCTCGGCACCGGGCCGGTCCCGGCGGACCGGCCGCCGCCGCCCCCGTGCCGGGGCCAGGGCGGCCGAGCCGTACATCGCGAAGAAGTCGGCGTCCGGGAGCTCCGCCGCGGCGCGGACCAGGGCGGTGAGGGACTCCGGCGAGTACAGGTAGTCGTCCTCGGCGAACCACACCAGGTCGTCGGGCCCGCCCGCGACCGCGGCCTCCGCGGCCACGACGGCCCGGAACGAGGCGCGGTTGCTCCCCCCGTGCACCGGCCGCTCGGTGCCGTGCGCCGCCATCACCTCGACCTCGGCGGGCGGCAGCTCGCCGTCGTTGTAGAACGTGATCACCGGCGGTTCGGCCAGCCGCTCCGCCGCCCGCAGCAGCGAGCGGAGGGCGAGGTCCTTGCCGAACCACGGCGGGCGGGGCTTGTCATTGCCCCCGGGGGAGGAACGGTAGGCGACGCGCAGGGCCACGGGGACACCTCTCGGGTGACGGGCGAGGTCGTCCTTGACCCGAACGGGGGAGCGATGGCTTCGCCACGCAGAGTAGCGCAGTACCCCGTGACCGGCCCGGCGCCCGTCAGCCCGCGGTCGCCCTGGCCCGTGACCGGCCCGGCGCCCGTCAGCCCGCGGTCGCCCTGGCCAGGATCGCCGCGGTGTCGGCGGCCGCCGGGAGCGTGCCGAAGGCGTGGAACCGGTCCCCGCCCAGCCGGCTCGCGCAGAAGGCGTCGGCGACGGCCGCCGGGGCGTGCCGCACCAGCAGCGCGCCCTGCAGCACCAGCGCCGCGAGCTCGACGAGCCGGCGCGCCCGCACCTCGACGTCGGCCGGGTCGGCCAGCTCGCCCCGCAGCCGGTCGACGGCCGCGTCGAGCCGGGCGTCGGCGCCGCGGGCCGGGGCGACCTCGTCGAGCAGGGCCTGCGCGGTGCCCGGCTCGCGGCGCAGCGCGCGCAGCACGTCGAGCGCGTTGACGTTGCCCGAGCCCTCCCAGACCGAGTTCAGCGGCGCCTCGCGGTAGAGCCGCGGCATCCCCGACTCCTCGACGTAGCCGTTGCCGCCCAGGCACTCCAGCGCCTCCGCGGCGAACGCGGGCGCCCGCTTGGTGACCCAGTACTTGCCGACCGCCGTCGCGATCCGGCGGAACGCGCGTTCCCCCTCGTCGCCACGCACGGCCCGATCGGCCGCCCCGGCCAGCCGCAGCGCCAGCGTCGTCGCGGCCTCGGACTCCAGCGCGAGGTCGGCCAGGACGTGGCGCATCAGCGGCTGGTCGGCCAGGCGCGCGCCGAACGCGGAGCGGTGCCGGGCGTGGTGCGCGGCCTCGACGAACGCCTTGCGCATCAGCGCGGCCGACCCGGCGACGCAGTCCAGCCGGGTGCCGTTGACCATCTCGATGATCGTCTTGACGCCGCGGCCCTCGTCCCCGACGCGCCAGGCGAGCGTGTCGACGAACTCGGGCTCGGACGAGGCGTTGGCGCGGTTGCCGAGCTTGTCCTTGAGCCGGTTGAGGCGGAACGGGTTGCGGGTGCCGTCGGGCAGCACGCGCGGCACGAGGAAGCAGGTCAGCCCGCCGGGGGCCTGGGCGAGCACGAGGAACAGGTCGCACATCGGCGCGGAGGTGAACCACTTGCCGCCGTGCAGCCGGTAGGTGCCGTCGGCGAGCGGGTCGGCCACCGTCGCGTTCGTGCGGACGTCCGAGCCGCCCTGCCGCTCGGTCATGCCCATCCCGGCGAGCAGGCCGCGCTTGGTGGTGGGCACCCGCAGCCCGGGGTCGTAGACGCGGCTGGTGAGCAGCGGCTCGTACGTCGCGGCCAGGTCGGGGGCGTGCCGCAGCGCGGGCACGACGGCGTAGGTCATCGAGACGGGGCAGCCGTGGCCCGCCTCGGTGTGCCCCCACACCAGCGCGCCCGCCGTGCGCGCGACGTGCGCGCCCGGGCGCGGGTCCGCCCAGGCCGCGCCGGCACCGCCCTCGGCGACCGCGGCCCGCAGCAGGTGGTGCCATGCCGGGTGGAACTCGACCTCGTCGATCCGCTCGCCGTAGCGGTCGTGGGTGCGCAGCTCCGGCGGAAACCGGTCGGCCTGTTCGCTCCACGCCTGCACCTCCGGGCTGCCGGCAAGACGGCCGCGGCGGCGCAGGTCGTCCTCGGCCCAGCCCGCGCCCTCCCGGCGCAGGCCCTCCAGCAGCGCCGCGTCGTCGGCGGCGTCGTAGGGGGCGAGGGGCGGCGGCTGGTTGGCGTCGGCGGCGACGCCCCGCGCGGGCAGGGTGGCGGTCATGCCGGCACGTTACATTTCTGCGACAGCTGTCGCTAGAGTGCAATGCATGCGGTCCCTGACCACGCGGTCGGTCGTGCTCAGCCTGCTGCTCGGCACCCATCCCCCCGAGCTCCCCGTCGCGGCGCTGGTGCGGGTGGCGGCGGTGTTCGGCGTGCGGGAGACGGCGCTGCGGGCCGCGCTCAGCCGGATGGTCGCGGCGGGCGACCTGGACCGGACGGCGCGGGGCTACCGGCTCGCGGAGCGGCTGCGCCGCCGCCAGCAGCGCCAGGACGACGCGCTGGCCCCCCGCACCCGGGCCTGGGACGGCGGCTGGGAGATCGTCGTCGTCACCGCCGTCGGGCGCGGCGCGGCCGACCGGGCGGCCCTGCGGGCCCGGCTCACCGCGCTGCGGCTGGCCGAGCTGCGCGAGGGCGTCTGGCTGCGGCCCGACCAGCTCGTCCGCGAGCTGCCCGACCTGCCGGCCCGCCGCTTCGTCAGCCGCCCCGACGACGACCCCGTCGCGCTGGCCCGCAGCCTGTGGGACCTCGACGGCCGGGCCGCGACCGGCCGGGACCTGCTGCGCGCCCAGCAGGGCGCGGGCGACCCGGCCGAGCGGTTCACCGTCGCGGCCGCCGTCGTCCGCCACCTGCTCGCCGACCCGGTCCTGCCCCCGGCGCTGCTGCCCCCGGACTGGCCGGTGCCGGCCCTGCGCGCCGCCTACGCCGCCTACCGCGCCGAGGTCGAGGACCTCGTCCGGCCGGTCGCCGAGGTCGCACTCCGCCACCCCACGGCCGGACCCCGGATGCGGTGATCATGGGCGGGCGCAACCCGGGCGGCCACGCCCGCGTCGCCCGGCCGGGTCGTGGATCACATCCTCGACGACGTCGATCCCGGGCGGGCCCGTTCGTCCAGGGGTGACCACCGACCCCGGGAGGAACCCGTGCCCCGCACCGCGCCCGACACCGCACCCGACGTCCTGCTCTCCGGCCTGGCCATCGGCGAGTCCGCCCGCTGGCACGACGGCCGCCTGTGGTTCTGCCACTGGAACGTCGGCGACGTCGTCGCCCTCGACCCCGCCGACGGCCGCACCGAGGTGGTCGGCCGCTCCCCCGTACCGATCCCCTTCACCATCGACTGGCTGCCCGACGGCACGCTGCTGCTCGTCGCCGGGACCGAGGTGCTCCGGCAGGCCCCGGACGGGACGTTCGTGCGCCACGCCGACCTGTCCGCACTGGCGGCCGGCTTCAACGAGATCGTGACCGACGCGCAGGGCCGGGCCTACGTCAACGGCAGCGACTTCGACTTCCTCGGCGGCGGCGAGTACGTCACCGGCGTCGTCGCGCTCGTGGAGGCCGACGGCGCCGTCCGCCGGGTGGCCGACGACATCGACTTCGGCAACGGCATGGTGCTGCTCGACGGGGGACGCACGCTCGTCGTGGCCGAGTCGTTCGGCAGGCGGCTGACGGCCTTCGACGTCGGGCCGGACGGGTCGCTGGGCGGCCGGCGGGTCTGGGCCGCGATGACCGACGGCCCGGACGGGCTGTCGGTCGGGCCGGACGGCACGGTGTGGGCCGCGTCCATGACCCGCTGCGTGCGGGTCCGCGAGGGCGGCGAGATCCTCGACGAGGTGACGACGGGGCGCTTCGCCTTCTCCTGCGCGCTGGGCGGCGACACGCTCTACGTGTGCGCGGCCGATTGGCCCGGCGTCGAGGGGTTCGACCCCACCGCCCGCACCGGCGAGATCCTGGCCTTCCACCTGCGGTGACCGCGGGCGCGGGGCGGTCTCAGCGGACCCCGGGGAGCAGCCGCAGGGCGTGCAGGGCGGCGCTGAGCTCGGCCAGCGCGGTCGGCTGGTCCAGGTCGCGGCCGGTGCGCTCGGCGACCCGGCGCAGCCGGTGGCGGACGGTGTTCGGGTGCACGTGCATCCGCTCGGCGGTGTCCGCGGCCGACCCGCCGGTACCCATCCAGGTCTCCAGGGTCTCCAGCAGCACGTCCTGCTCGTCGCGGCGCAGTTCCAGCAGCGTCCCCAGCACCTGCCGGGCGATGCGCACGGCCGCGTCCGGCGCGGCCGCGACGAGCGTGGCCAGCGGGGTGTCGTCGAACCGGCGCACCGCGCGGGCGCCCGCCGGGGCGCTGCGCAGCGCGACGCGGGCGAGGTAGAGCGCGCGCGGGGTGTCCTCCAGCGCGGGGTACACCGGGCTGACGCCCACCCGCGCCGGTGCCGCGGACCCGACGATGCGCACGGCCTCGGCCGCATCGGGCCGCGGCAGCGCCAGCACCCCCACCTCGACGTCGGGCAGCAGCCGCCAAGCCGAGGAGACGTCCGCGGCGCGCAGCTTCGGCGCGATCCCCGGCAGCGCCACCGCCCCGACGGCGGGCACCTCCGCGGCGACGGTGACGAACGCGCCGCTGGTGGGCAGGTCCAGGCGGCTCGCGATCTCCCACACCGACCCGCGCCCGCCCGTCGTCAGCGCCTCGACGAGCGCCGAGCGCTCCTGCTCGTGACGGCGCAGGAGCTCGGCGGCGGCGTCGCGGTAGGACTCGGTCACCGCGGCGGTGAACCGGTCGGCCTTCCCCAGCACGTGCGTGGCGAGGTCGGCCAGCTCCCGGCGGCCGACCTCGCCGGACGCGATCGCCGCGTCGGCGACGACCTCCCAGAACACGGTGAAGCCCCGCCGGAACGCGGCCAGCAGCTCCGGCAGCGGGGCGCCCGTCCGCCCCCGCACGGTGCCGGTGCGCCGGGCCGCGGCCAGGTCGTCGCCGTCGGGCAGCGCGTCGGTGCGCAGCAGGTACGTCACGTTCTCCACCGCGGTCCGGCGCAGCTCGTCCGTGCTGACGAACGTCTGGGCGCGGTAGACCGGGAACTCGTCCTGGATCCGCGTGACGATGAGGTCGGCGATCTCGCCGAGGCGCGCCCGCAGGCCCGGCGCGAGCACGACGAGCGCCACGGGCGGCTCGGACATGGCCGGAACCGTAATCCACCCGGGGCCGTGGCGATCTCCGCTGTTCCGGCGAACAATCCGCGCTCCGCAACGCTGTCCGCCGGACCGGTGCCAGCACCCCGCACCCGGCGGGACCCTTCGTGTCGTCCCCACCGCGACCCGAGAGGAACGCCATGCCCGCCCCCGACACGATCGTCCTGGTTCACGGCTTCTGGGTGACGCCCCGGAGCTGGGAGGAGTGGATCGCGCACTACGAGGCCAAGGGCTTCCGCGTGCTCGCCCCGGCCTACCCCGGCTTCGAGGTGGAGGTCGAGGCGCTCAACGCCGACCCGTCACCCGTCGAGGCCGTCACGATCCCGGCGATCGTCGACCACCTGGAGTCGGTGATCCGCGCGCTCGACACCCCGCCGATCATCATGGGCCACTCCGCCGGTGGCGCCTTCACCCAGATCCTGCTCGACCACGGCCTCGGCGCGGCCGGCGTGGCGCTGAACTCCGCCCCCACCGAGGGGGTGCCGGTCGTGCCGCTGACGCAGGTCCGCTCGACGTTCCCCGTGCTCAAGAACCCGGCCAACCGGCACAAGGCGGTCCGCTACGACTTCGAGCACTGGAACTACGCGTTCACCAACACCTTCCCCGAGGAGCGGGCGCGGGCGCTGTACGAGCGCTACGCGGTGCCGGTGTCGGGGCGGATCCTGTTCGAGAGCGCCCTGGCCAACCTCACCCCCGGCCACGGCGGCACCTACGTCGACTACGCCAACGAGGGCCGCGCGCCGCTGCTGCTCGTCGGGGCGAGCGAGGACCACATCATGCCGCCGGCCGTGCAGCGCTCGAACGCGAAGCACTACACGCAGGAGGCCTCGCTCACGGAGTACGTCGAGTTCGGCGGCAAGCCGCACCTGATGCCGGCGGCGCCCGGGTGGGAGGAGATCGCCGACTACGTCCTGGCGTGGGCGGTGCGGAACGCGCGACGATGACGGTGTGACGGACGAGGAGCTGGTGGTCGAGTTCGCGCTGGCGCGGCTCGACCACCCCGGCCTCGACCTCGACGAGATCGCCGCGGTCGTCGTGCGCCGGGCCGGGCCGGAGCGGCAGCTCGACTTCGCGTCCCGCAACCTGGCCCAGCGCGGCGAGCTCCGCGGCGGGAGCTACGAGTCCGCCGTGGAGTACGTGCTGCGGATGGTCCTGCGGCTGCGGGACGACGCCGACTGAGCGGCGCCGTCCCGCCGGTCACCTCTGCAGGAACCCCGCGTCGAACTCGCTGACCCCCTCGTCGACCACGCCCTGCACCGCTGCGGTGTCCCGCACGTCGCCCCTCAGCCCGCGTTGGTCGCGGTGGCGCCGGCCGCCACCGCGAGGGTCTCGCCGGTGATGTACCGGGCCTCGTCGGAGGCCAGGAACAGCATCGCGTTGGAGATGTCGACCGGTTCGATCCACGGCACCGGGATCGCGTTGAGCGTCTGGAAGGCCGGGGCGGCGTCGTCGCGGGTCGGGTTCTCCAGGTCGGGCAGGAAGAGCCGGTACGCCGCCTCGTTCTGGATCATGGTGGTGTCGACGCCGGTCGGGCAGATCGCGTTGACGGTGATGCCGTTGCCGCCGACCTCCTGCGCGAGCGACTTCACGAGCCCGATCACGCCCCACTTCGACGCGACGTAGTGGCCGATGTTCGGGAAGCCCATCTTCCCGGCCGTCGAGGACGTCGCGATGATGCGTCCCGAGCCCTGCTCGACCATCGCCGGCAGCACCGCGCGCATCGCGTGGAAGACGCCGGTGAGGTTGACGTCGATCATCTCCCTCCAGACGTCGTCGCTCATCTCCGCGATCGTCGAGAACGTGAAGACGCCGGCGTTGGCCAGCAGGACGTCGACGCGGCCCAGGTCGGTCCGGGCCCGGTCGACGAAGTCCTGCACCTGGGCGGCGTCGCGGACGTCGGCGGTGACGGCGACGCAGCGCCGGTCCAGGTCCTCGACCTGCCGCACGGTCTCGTCGAGGTCCTCGGGCCGCGACATCGGGTAGGGCACCGAGTCCAGCTGCGCCGCGATGTCGCAGAAGGCGATGTCCGCGCCCTCCCGCGCGAACGCCACGGCGTGCGAGCGGCCCTGACCGCGGGCCCCTCCGGTGATCAGCACGACCTTGCCGTCGAACTTCCCCATCGCTCCTCCTCGAGCGTCGGTGGTGACTTCAGCGGGCGAGGGCTCCCCCGTCCACCGCGAGGCAGTGGCCCGTGACGTGCCGGGCCGGGTCGGACAGCAGCCACATCAGGGCCCCGGTCACCTCGTCCGTCGCGAGTACGTCGCGGGACGCGGCGTACCGGCGATCGTGGCGGTCGAGCAGGACGCCACCGGCGAGGCCTGGCCGCTCGCGCTGTCCTACGCCAAGGCGATCGGATCGCTGCGCGC
>JAPLAT010000654.1 GCA_026393175.1 Pseudonocardiales bacterium | reverse complement strand
CCCCCGCGGCCGCGACGAGGTGCCGCCCGCCGTGCGCGCGCTGTGCGCCGAGGTCGTGGCCGCGGCCGGCCGGCGTGCCGGTGCGCGCGTGCAGGCCGGGATCGGGTCGGTCGTGGCCGGCCTCGCCGGCGTGCCGTCGTCGCGGGCCGACGCCGACCGCGTCCTCGACGCCGCCCCGCCCGACGCGGGCGTCGTCGCGATCGCCGACCTGCGCGCGGAGATCCTGCTCGACGCCGCGCTCGCCCGGCTGGCCGACCTCGACGACCCCGTCGCCGTCGCGCTGCTGGAGCACGACGCCGCGCACGGCGGCGCGCTGGCCCCGTCCGTGCTGGCCCTGCTCGACGCCCTCGGTGACGTCGCCACGGCCGCGCGGCGGCTGACGGTGCACCCCAACACCCTGCGCCACCGCCTGCGCCGGGCCGCCGAGGTGGCGGGCGTCGACCTCGCCGACCCGGCCGCCCGCCTGGTGCTGCACCTGCACCTGCTCCGCGCCGGCCGGGCGTCCTGACCCGGGCCCCGATCCGGCGGGCTTGTCGGATCGGACGACCTCGACGACCTGCTGTTGGCCGCTCGGACAGGCCACCGGGGCGGCCCGGCTCCTAGGGTCACGCCCCATGGACGCCCTCACCCGCACCCCGGCGCCGTACAACGAGCCGGTCCGCAGCTACGCCCCCGGCACCCCGGAGCGGGCCTCCCTGCAGGCCGCGCTGGCCGAGGTGGGCGGCACCCACCACGAGATCACGGTGACGATCGACGGGGCCCGGCACGTCGCGGGGGGCACCCCGTTCGACGTCGTCGCCCCGCACGACCACGCCCACGTGCTCGGCACCGGCGGCAACGCCACCCGCGAGGACGCCAAGGCCGGCGTCGAGGCGGCGCTGCGGGCGGCGCCGGCCTGGCGCTCCCTGCCCTTCGACGAGCGCGCGGCCGTGCTGCTGCGGGCCGCCGACCTGCTCTCCGGCCCGTGGCGGGACCGGATGAACGCGGCCACGATGCTGGGCCAGTCCAAGACCTGCCAGCAGGCCGAGATCGACAGCGCGTGCGAGCTGGCCGACTTCTGGCGGTTCAACGTCGCGTTCGCCCGCGAGATCCACGAGAACCAGCCGCGCAGCGGCCCGGGCGCCTGGAACCGCATGGACTACCGGCCGCTGGAGGGGTTCGTCTACGCGATCACCCCGTTCAACTTCACCGCGATCGCCGGCAACCTGCCCACCGCGCCCGCGCTGATGGGCAACACCGTCATCTGGAAGCCCTCCCCCACGCAGAGCCTCGCCGCGCAGTTCACGATGCGGCTGCTGGAGGAGGCGGGGCTGCCGCCGGGGGTGATCACACTGCTCACCGGGGACGGCCGGGACGTCTCCGAGGTGCTGCTCGCCGACCGCGCGCTCGCCGGCATCCACTTCACCGGCAGCTCCGCGACGTTCCAGCACCTGTGGCAGCAGGTCGGCCGGAACATCGCCGGCTACGCGACCTACCCGCGGCTGGTCGGCGAGACCGGCGGCAAGGACTTCGTGCTCGCCCACCCCAGCGCCGACGTCGACGTCCTGCGCACGGCGCTGGTCCGCGGCGCGTTCGAGTACCAGGGCCAGAAGTGCTCCGCGGCGTCGCGCGCCTTCGTCCCGCGCAGCGTCTGGGCGCGGCTGCGCGACGACCTCGCCGCCGAGACCGACGCGCTGGCGATGGGCGACGTCGCGGACTTCACGAACTTCCTCGGCGCGGTGATCGACCGGCGCGCCTACGACAAGCTCGTCGCCGCCCAGGCGCTCGCCCGCACCGAGCTGGACGTGATCGCGGGCGGCACGGCGTCGGACGAGCAGGGGTTCTTCGTCCGCCCGACGATCGCCGTCGGCACCGACCCGGGGCACGCCGCCTTCTCCACCGAGTACTTCGGCCCGCTGCTCGCCGTGCACGTCTACGACGACGGCGACTTCGACACGGTCCTGCGCCGCGTCGACGAGGGCGCCCCGTACGGCCTGACCGGCGCGGTGATCGCCCGCGACCGCGCCGCCGTCGCCCGCGCGAGCGAGGCGCTGCGCTTCGCCGCGGGCAACTTCTACGTCAACGACAAGCCCACCGGCGCCGTCGTCGGGCAGCAGCCGTTCGGCGGGGGCCGCGCCAGCGGCACCAACGACAAGGCGGGCTCGGTCTACAACCTGCTGCGCTGGACGAGCCCGCGCACGATCAAGGAGACCCTGGTGCCGCCGACGTCGTCGGGCTACCCGCACCAGGGCTGACCCGCAGGCCCAGCACGAGCCCCGCGCCGACGACGGCGGTCCCGACCCACACCGCAGGCGCCGGCGCGGCACCCCCGAGCAGCACGCCGCCCGCGGCCGCCGCCACCGGGACGACCCCGGTGAACAGCCCGGCCCGGCCCGCGCCCATCCGGCGCACCGCGGAGTACCAGAGCAGGAACGCGACCGCCGTGACGACGACGGCGAGGTGCGCGGCGGCGAGCAGGTCCCCGGCGTCGAGCGCGAGCACGGCGCCGGGCCCCTCGACCACCACGGCCAGGACGGCGAGCCCGGCGGCGGCGATCCACACCGCGTGCAGCGACACCGCCCACGGCCCCAGCCTGCCGAGCACGGGCACCGCGCACAGCGTGAACCCGATCTCGCAGGCCAGCACGAGGAGCGCCCAGCCGACCCCGGCGGCGTCGGTGCGGCCCCCGCCCTGCACGAGCACCGCCCCCGCGGTGACGACCACGGCCCCGGCCAGCAGCGCGGGCGGGGGGCGGCGCCCGGCCAGCAGCGGCCCGGCCACCGCGAGCGCGACGGGCACGGCCGCCACGGCGACGCCGATGACGGCGGGCTCGGCGTGCGCCACGCCGCGGACGATCGCCACGTTGAACAGCACCAGCCCCGACCCGGCCACCGCGGCGAGCCACGCCCACTCCCGGCCGCGCGGGCGGGGCGAGGGGCGTCCGGTCAGCGCCCCGACCGCGAGCAGCAGCGCGGCGGCGAGGGCGTACCGCAGGGCCTGCAGCGTGAACAGCGGCGCGTCGACGATCGTCGTCGAGACGGCGACGCTGCTGCCGACGCACGCCATGGCGGACGCGGCCAGGAGCGCGCCCGGGCGGGTCGCGGTGGGGGCGGTGGTGGTCACGGCGATCACGCTGCGCCAGACTCGGACCGGCGACCAGGACCAAGCGGCGCCGGCCGGACAGGACCAAGCAGACAGGACCATGACGACCGACTTCCTCCAGCTCGACGCCTCCGGCACCCCCCGGTCCGGCCGCACCGAGTGGCTGACCGCCACCGTGCGCGAGGCCGTCGCCGAGGGCACGCTGCCCGTCGGCGCCGCGCTGCCCGCCACCCGCGCGCTCGCCACCCAGCTGGGCGTCTCCCGCGGGGTGGTCGTCGAGGCCTACCGGCGCCTCGCCGACGAGGGGCTCGTCGCCGGGCACCGCGGCGGCGGCACCCGCGTCGTCGCCTCGGCGGCCCCGGCGCCGCCCGACCCGGTGCCGGCGCCCCCGCCGCGCGCCGAGATCGACCTGCGGCCCGGCCTGCCCGACCTCTCGGCGTTCCCCCGCGCGGCCTGGCTGCGCGCCGAGCGGGCCGTGCTGGCCGACCTGCCCGCCGGGGCGCTGGGCTACGGCGACCCGCGCGGCACCCCGCAGCTGCGTTCGGCGCTGGCGGTGTGGCTGGCCCGCAGCCGCGGCCTGCGGGTCACCCCGCACGACGTGCTCGTCATGAACGGGGTGGCGCAGGGGCTCTCGCTGCTCGCCCAGGTGCTGCACGCCCGCGGGGAGCGCCGGATCGCGTTCGAGGAGCCGGGGTCGGCAGGCACCCGCGACCAGATGGTGCGCCGCGGGCTGGAGATCGTGCCGGTGCCGGTGGACGACGACGGGGTCGACGTCGCCGCGCTCGCCGCGACGGGCGTCGGCACCGCGCTGGTGACGCCCGCCCACCAGTTCCCCACCGGCGTCGTGCTCAGCGCCCCGCGGCGGCGCGCGCTGGTCGGCTGGGCCCGCGACGGCGGGCTGGTCGTCGAGGACGACTACGACGCCGAGCACCGTTACGACCGCCCGCCCGTCGCGGCGGTGCAGGCCCAGGCGCCGGAGCGGATCGTGCACGTCGGGAGCGTGTCGAAGACGCTGGCCCCGGCCCTGCGGCTGGGCTGGGCGGTGGCACCGGAGCACCTGCGCGACGAGCTCGTGGACGCCAAGCAGTGGGCCGACATCTCCACCCCGGGGCTGGGGCAGCTGGTGTTCGCCGAGCTGCTGTCCTCGGGCGGGTTCGACCGGCACCTGCGCCTGGTCCGCACCCGCCAGCGCGGCCGCCGCGACGCGATGCTCGCCGCGCTGGCCGAGCATCTGCCCGCGGCGACCGTGCACGGCGTCGCCGCGGGGCTGCACCTCATGGTGACCCTGCCCGGCGAGGCCGACGACCGGGAGATCGTGGCCCGTGCGCTGGAGGCGGGCGTGGACGTGCACGCCCTGTCGCGGCACCGCCTCGGCGACGGCCCGCCGGGGTTCGTGATCGGCTACGCGGCGACGACGCCCGACCGGATCCGGGAGGGCGTGCGGCGCCTCGCCGCCGTCACGCCTTCGGCCGCCACTGGTTCGCGCGCTCGTTGACCGCGGCCCGCTCCGCGGTCTCGGCGATCCGCCGGGCCCGGGTCTCGGGCCGCTTCGCCTGCACGATCCACTCGAGGATGCCGCGCTTCGCCGACCGCGGGAACGCCTCCCAGTGCGCGGCCGCGGGCGGGTGCGCGGCGAACGCGGCCGCGAGGTCGTCGGGCACGACGAGGTCCTCGACGTCGTCGAGCAGCGTCCAGGAGCCGTCGGCCTTCGCCGCCTCGACGGCCGCGAGCCCGGCCGGGGCCATCAGCCCGGCGGCGGTCAGCCGCTCGACCCGGATCTTGTTGGGGCGCGACCAGCCACTGCGGCGCTTGCGGGGGGCGAACCACAGCATCGTGCGCTCGGCGTCGAGCGCGCGGCCCTTGCTGTCCACCCACCCGAAGCACAGGGCCTGCTCCACCGACTCCTCGTAGGTGATCCGCGGCCCGGACGATCCGGCGCGCCAGGTCACCAGCCACACGCCGGTCGGGCGGGTGTGGTGGGCTGCGAGCCAGTCGCGCCACTCCTGCAGCGATCCGGGCTGCACCCGGTCGTCGTCCACGGGGCCGCGGTCCATGGCCCGGGAACCTAGCGCGGCAGGGCCGCCGCGAACGCGGCGTGGGTGTGCTCGTCGAACAGCCAGAACCGGGCCTCGACGACCTCGGGGTGCGCGGCCAGCGCCTCGGCGGTGGCCGCGAGCGCGACGCCGGCGGCGAGGTCGACCGGGTAGCCGTAGACCCCGCAGCTGATCGCCGGGAACGCGACGCGCGCGCAGCCGTGCTCGGCGGCGAGCGCGACGGCCCTGCGGTGGCAGGAGGCGAGCAGCTCCGCCTCGCCGTCGTCGCCGCCGTGCCAGACCGGGCCGACCGCGTGGATGACCCGGCGCACGGGGAGGTCCCCGGGGCCGGTGACGACCGCGTCGCCGGTGGGGCAGCCGCCGATCCGCCGGCACTCCTGCAGCAGCGCGGGCCCGGCCGCCCGGTGGATCGCGCCGTCGACGCCGCCCCCGCCGGCCAGCGCGGAGTTGGCGGCGGTGACGATCGCGTCGGCGTCGGTGTCGGTGGTGATGTCGCCGCGGTGCAGGGTGAGTCGCACGGGCCCGACGGTAGGCCTACCCGCCGGACCCCGCGAGCGCAGCGACGAGCCCGGGCAGCGCGCGGTCCAGGTCGGCGCGCCGCGGGCCGGCGTAGCCGAGCACGATCCCGCACCGGCCGGGGGTCGCGGCGTGGTGGCGGGCGAGCCCGTCCAGGGCGATCCCGCGTTCCGCGGCCGCGTCGAGCACGGACCGCTCGTCGTCGACCGGGACGAGGACGTGCGCGCCCGCGGCGTCGCCCTCGGGGTCGCGACCGGCGGCCCGCACCGCCGCCGTGACCGCGGCCCGCCGGGAGCCGAGCTCGCGGCGCAACCGGCGCAGGTGCCGGGCGAGATCGCCGTGC
>JAPLAT010000650.1 GCA_026393175.1 Pseudonocardiales bacterium | reverse complement strand
CGCGCGGGCGTCCGGGTGCTGGTCGGCGCGAACGCCGGGTCCGCCGCCGACGCGGCCGCGGGCGTCGCGCAGGGGGCGGACCTGCTCGGCCTCGTCCGCACCGAGTTCCTGTTCCTCGGCCGCGACCGCGCCCCCGACGTCGACGAGCAGTTCGCCGCCTACCGCGCGGTCGCCGAGGCCGCGGGCGGGCGGCGGGTCACCCTGCGCACGCTCGACGTCGGCGGCGACAAGCCGCTGCCCTACCTCCCGCTGCCGGTCGAGGCCAACCCGTTCCTCGGGCTGCGGGGCATCCGGCTGGCCGACCGGTTCCCGGGGCTGCTCGCCGACCAGCTGCTGGCCGCCGTCCGCGTGGCGCACGAGACGCCGGTGAGCCTGATGTTCCCGATGGTCGCGGTGCCCGCCGAGCTGCTCGCGGCCCGGCGCGCCCTGGACGCCGCGATCGCCCGCGACGGCCGCGGCACCCCGGCCGGCCTGCAGGTGGGGATGATGGTCGAGGTGCCGGCCGCCGCCCTGGACGCCGCCGCGTTCGCGCCGTACGTCGACTTCCTCTCGATCGGCACCAACGACCTCGTGCAGTACGCCCTGGCCGCGGAACGGGGCAACCCGGCGGTGGCGCACCTGGCCGACCCGTTGCACCCGGGCGTGCTGGCGATGGTCGGCGCGGTCTGCCGCGCGGCGGGGGAGCGGGTGCTCGTGGCCGTGTGCGGCGAGGCCGCCGCCGAGCCCCGGGCCGCGGCCGCGTTCGTCGGGCTCGGGGTGCGGGAGCTGTCGGTCGCCCCGCCGGCGGTGCCGGCGACCAAGCAGGTCGTCCGCGGCCTGTGAGCGCGCCGCCCGGCGCGCCCGGGTCCGGACATGCCACCGGCGCGGCCGCGGGATCGCGACCGCGCCGGGAGCAGGCGGGTGGTGCTAGCTGGCGTAGGCGCGCAGCCGGTCGGCGCGCTCGCCGATCCGGAGCTTCGCCATGACCTCGCGCTCGATCTGGCGGACCCGCTCGCGGGAGAGGCCGAAGCGGCGCCCGATCTGGTCGAGCGTGCGCGGCTGGCCGTCGTCGAGGCCGTAGCGCATGCGGATCACGTGCTGCTCGCGGTCCTCCAGCGTGCCGAGCACGCGGCGCAGGTCCTCGTGCAGCAGCCGGGAGACCACGGTGGTCTCGGCGTCGGTGGCCTCGCCGTCCTCGATGAAGTCGCCCAGCGGCGCCTCCTCCTCGGAGCCCACCGGCATGTCGAGGCTCACCGGGTCGCGGGCGTGGTCGAGCAGGTCGGCGATCTTCCCCTCGGGGATGCCGGACTCCTCGGCGAGCTCGGCGTGGGTGGCGTCGCGGCCCAGCTTCTGGTGCAGGTCGCGCTTGATCCGCGAGAGCTTGTTGACCTGCTCCACCAGGTGGACGGGCAGCCGGATCGTGCGGGCCTGGTCGGCCATGCCGCGCGTGATCGCCTGCCGGATCCACCACGTGGCGTAGGTGGAGAACTTGAAGCCCTTGGC
This sequence comes from Pseudonocardiales bacterium, assembly GCA_026393175.1. Lineage (GTDB taxonomy): Bacteria > Actinomycetota > Actinomycetes > Mycobacteriales > Pseudonocardiaceae > Pseudonocardia. Next base: position 7,841 of record JAPLAT010000650.1, on the reverse strand, counting down.
GTAGTCGAACTTCTCGACCGCGCGGATGAGCCCGAGGTTGCCCTCCTGGATGAGGTCGAGCAGCGGCATGCCCCGGCCGGTGTAGCGCTTGGCCAGGCTCACCACGAGCCGCAGGTTGGCCTCGAGCAGGTGGTTGCGGGCCCGCTCCCCGTCGCGGACGACGGCGCGCAGGTCGGCGGCGTACTGCCGGGACAGGTCGGCCGGGTCGCTGGTGTCGAGCACGTGCTTGGCGAAGACGCCTGCCTCGATGCGCTTGGCCAGGTCGACCTCCTGCTCCGCGGTGAGCAGCGCGGTCTTGCCGATGCCGTTGAGGTACACGCGGACGAGGTCGGCCGCAGGGCTCTGCGCGTCGAGGTCCTCGGCGGTCATCTCCGGACGCTCGACGGTCTCGGACTGCTCACGGTCCTGCGCCGGGACCGGCGCGGTGCTACCGGGGCTCCGGTGGGAGCCGGTACGCTGGCCGGGAACGGTGGCCGGGCCGGCGATGGTGGGTGCGGTCATGTGGTCTTTCCTCCCCTGCGCGACCCGGGCGGCGGAGCGGGCGTCGGGTGCTCTCACGCTCGCCGCCGGGGTTCTCATGGGGTTGAACGCCCCCGTGCCGGTAATCGTTCCCGGGTCACGGGGGCGTCCGCGCGATTCTCAGCTCGTCCTCAGCAGACGGCCGCAGGCCCCGGATCAGGGCGCCGGCAGCCGCGGCGTCGAGCCGGGGTCGGCCACCGCGGGCCGCGCGCGGCGGGAGCCGTGCCCGGTCGAGAGCGCGTACACGGCCTCCATCAGCGGCGGCCAGTCCTCGCGGAGCGCGTCGCGGCCCATGAACAGCCCCAGGTGCCCGCCCTGCGCGGTGCGCCGGGTGACCTGCTCCGCGGGCGTGCCGACGGCGTCGGCCGCGGCGAACAGCTGTGCGGGCGGGGTGATGTGGTCGGTGGACCCGGCCAGCAGGAACAGCGGGCAGGTGATGGCGCGCAGGTCGGCGCGCCGCCCGTCCACGACGAGCTCGCCGCGGATCAGCTCGTTGCGGTGGAACAGGTGCTCGACCAGCCACAGGTAGAACGCGCCGGGGATGTCCTGCGTGTGCTTGAACCAGTCCTCGAAGACCCGGTAGCGCTCCACGTGCGCCGGGTCGTCGATGTTCTCCAGCAGCTGCAGCTGGCGGGCGACCTCGGACTGCGGCTGGATCGCGACGAAGTTCGCGAGCACCGCGGAGCCGGGCATGGTGCCCCCGCCCGCCCGGACCAGCGCGCGGTACGGGGCGAGGCCGAGCGCGCCGGTGAGCGCGCGGGTGGAGGAGGCGATGACGGACTCGCCCGCGTGGAAGTCGATCGGGGCGCCCGCGAGGGTCAGCGTGTGCACCCGGTCGGGGTGCAGCGCCGCGTAGATCGCGGCGAGCCAGCCGCCCTGGCAGTCGCCGACGAGGTTGACCCGCCCGCCCGCGCGCCGGATCGAGCGGTCGATCACGTCGAGGTAGTCGGTGATCGTCACCGCGCGGGTGGCGGCCGTCGCGTGCCGCCACTCCAGGGCGTAGAGGCGGGTCAGCCCGGCCGCGGCGAGCACGGCGAGCTGGCTCTGCCGCGGCGAGAAGTCGACGACGTGCGAGGAGTGCCCGGCCTGCGGCGGCAGCACCAGCGTCGGCACGACGTCGTCGTGGGCGTCCTCGGGGGCGGTGAAGTCGCGCAGGTGGGCGTACGGGGTGGAGAACACGATCGCGTTCGGCCGGTGCCAGGTCGGCCGGCGCCGGTCCAGCACCGTGCTCCACCACAGCGCGCCGCGCGCGGCCGTCTCCCACGGGGTCCGGGTCAGGGCGCCCGCCCACAGCGCGGTCGCGGAGCGCACCACCGCGGTGGTGGTGCTGACCGCGGCGGCCGCGTTGTAGGTCGTGAGGTGCCCCAGCGCCCCCGTGATGGTGGGCACCGGTGCGGGTGCGGCTGCGGTCATGTCGGGCTCCTGACATCGGTGGCGGCGCCGTACCTACTTGACGGTAGGTGTGCTGCACATGCCGAGCAAGAGGTGGGTTACCGCGCAGTACTGCTCGGGATGTCAAACATCACGGGTGACGGCGCTCTCGCGTGACCTGTGACCTGCCGCGATGACTACCCGTGGGTAAGGCGTCACGATCGGGTCACCGCACCACGGCTTCCCGCCGGACCCGATGTCGAATCCCCACGAGGAGCTGATCGTGACCCCCACCGGACCCACCCGGACCGTCGATCCCGGCGCCGTCGCGCGCCGAGCGCTGACCGAGGTGCGTGACCTGCTCGATCCGGAGGCGCTCGCCGCCCGGGTCGACCCGGTGGCGTTCGGCGGGGCGCTGCGCGAGGCGGCCCGCGCGCTGGTCGCGTCGCCGGGCCCGGCCGTGCGCAGCGCGGTGGGCCTCACGGCCGACGCCTCGCGCGCGACGCTCGCCGCGTTCTCCCGCGGCCTGGGCGGCCACGGCGAGGGCCCGGCCCCGCTGCCGGAGAAGGACCGCCGCTACGCGGACCCGGCGTGGGAGGGCAACGCCTACTACTACCTGCTCCGCCAGCAGCACGCGCTGTTCGCCGAGCACCTGCGGGCGCTGTCCGCGGACGTCGAGCTGTCCCCGACCTCCCGCCGGAAGATCGACTTCCTGGTCGGGCAGGTCGTCGAGGCGACCTCGCCGGTGAACTGGCCGTGGTCCAACCCGACGATGCTGAAGAAGGCGCTGGAGACCGGCGGGCACAGCCTGCTGCGCGGCGCGCGCAACGTCCTGCGCGACACCGTCGGCTCGGCCGGGATGCCGCGGCAGACGACTCCGGGCGAGTTCGAGGTGGGGCGGGACCTGGCCGCCACCCCGGGCTCGGTGGTGTACCGCAACCGGCTCGTCGAGCTCATCCAGTACGCGCCGCAGACCGAGCGCGTGCACGAGATCCCGCTGCTGCTCTCGCCGCCGTGGATCAACAAGTACTACATCATGGACCTCGCCCCGGGGAAGAGCCTCGTCGAGTGGGCCGTGCAGCACGGGCACACCGTGTTCGTGCTGTCCTACCGCGACCCGGACGAGAGCCTGCGCGACGTGACGATGAGCGACTACCTGCGCGAGGGCCCGCTCGCCGCACTCGACGTCGTGCAGGAGATCACCGGCGCGGAGAAGGTCAACGTCGCGGCGCTGTGCCTGGGCGGCACGCTCGCCGCCGCCACCGCCGCGTGGCTCGCCGCCCGCGGCGACGACCGGATCAACTCGATCACGCTGATGAACACGCTCCTCGACTTCACCGAGCCGGGCATGCTCGGCGTGTTCACCGACGAGACGACCGTCGCGCGGCTGGAGCGCTCGATGCGCCGCACCGGCTACCTGCCCGCGTCCAGCATGAAGACGACGTTCGACCTGCTGCGGGCCACCGACCTCGTGTGGAACTACGTGATCAACGACTGGCTGCTCGGTGAGGAGCCCGCGGCGTTCGACATGCTCGCCTGGAACGCCGACTCCACGCGCATGCCGGCGGCCATGCAGGCGGAGTACCTGCGCTCCTGCTACCTGGAGAACCGCCTGGTGGAGGGCAAGATGGAGCTGGCGGGGGAGCGGCTGGACCTGGGCGCGGTGACCCAGGACGCCTACGTCGTCAGCGCCGAGGCCGACCACATCGCCCCGTGGCGCTCGGTCTACTCCGGGCTGCGCCACCTCGGGGGCACGGTGCGGTTCGTCCTGTCGAACTCCGGTCACATCGCGGGCGTGGTGAACCCGCCCTCGCCCAAGTCCCGGCACTGGTTCGGCGAGGGTGCTGAGCTGCCCGCGCGGGCCGACGACTGGCGCGAGGACGCCGGCGAGCACCGCGCGAGCTGGTGGGAGGACTGGACGCCCTGGATCGCCGAGCGCGCGGGTGAGCAGCAGGAGCCGCCGCGCATCGGCAGCGACGCCCACCCCGTGCTGGGGGCCGCGCCCGGGACCTACGTCCTGGGCGAGTGATCGGCGTGCGGGCATGATGGGGTGATGAGGCGCGACGCGGGGGAGCCGGGCGAGGACGGTGGCCGGGACGGCCGCAACGGCGACCCGGCGTGGTCGATGCAGGTCGAGGCCCTGGGCGGGTTCATCCGGGCGCAGCGGCAGATGGCCCGGCTGTCGCTGCGCGAGATGTCGGCGATGACGAGCGTGTCCAACGCCTACCTCAGCCAGGTCGAGCGCGGCCTGCACCTGCCCTCGCTCAAGGTGCTGCACTCCATCGCCGACGCCCTGCAGCTGTCCACCGAGCAGCTGCTGGCGCACGCCGGCTGGGCCCCGGCCGACGACCCGGCGCCGGCCCCGGCCGAGGCCCCCGCGGGCGGGGAGGCGCCCGGCACGGAGGACGTCATCGCCCGCGACCCGCGGCTCACGCCGGACCAGCGGGCCGCGCTGCTCTCGGTGTACCGCTCCTTCGTCGAGACGCCGCCCACATCTGCTTGAAATACTTAACGCTTCTGCTCAGTATGGGTAGCAGACGTCGACCGTCCGCAACCCGAGGAGAATGCGATGACCGCCACCACCGATCCGTTCGCCGAGATCGTCGGCCGGACCCACGAGCTCGCCACCGCCGCCGTGCGCACCTGGACCGACTCCGTGCAGTCGGTCGTCGGCGGCGCCGACCGCGCGGGCCTGCCCGCCCCGCGGTCCGTCGTCGACGGCTGGTTCGACCTGGCCCAGCAGGCCCTCGACAGCCAGCGCGCGCTCGCCCACACCCTGGTCGCGGCCGGCTCGCAGGTCGCCGGCTCCGTCGCCCGCACCACGACCGACCACCCCGCCTCCTGAGCCCGTCCCGACTCGGGCGCACCCAGCCCCCGACTCGCGCACTCCCAGGCCCCGACTCGCGGGGGACCGGCCCCGGCCCCCGCGAGTCGGGGTCCCAGCGTGCGCGAGTCGGGGTCCCAGCGTGCGCGAGTCGGGGCGTGGCGGTGCGCGAGTCGGGGTGTGAGGGTGTGCGAGTCGGGGTCGTGGGGCTCAGACCTCGACGAGCACGGTGAACGGCCCGTCGTTCACCGACCCGACCTCCATCATCGCGCCGAACACCCCGGTCTCGACGGGGGCGCCGCGGCCGCGGAGCGCCTCGACCACGGCCGTGACCAGCGGCTCGGCCACCTCCGGCGGGGCGGCGGCCGACCAGGAGGGGCGCCGGCCCTTGCGCACGTCGCCGTAGAGCGTGAACTGGCTGACGACGAGCAGCGGCGCCCCGGTCTCGGCGCACGAGCGCTCGTCGCGCAGCAGCCGCAGCTCGTGGAGCTTGCGGGCCATCGTGGCGGCGGCGTCCGGGCCGTCGTCGCGGTGCACCCCGAGCAGGACGAGCAGGCCGGTCCCGATCTCGCCGACGACCGTGCCGTCCACCGTCACCGACGCCCGGGTGACCCGGGCGGCCACGGCCCTCATCCGGCGGGCACCAGCAGCCCGTGCCGGACGAGCTCGCGTACCGCGGGCAGCGTGGCCGTCACGAGCGCGTCCACCGGGCGGTCGTGGGCGAACGACAGCAGCTCCAGCAGCTCGCGCAGCGGCAGCTGCCCCCGGCACCCGGCCAGCAGCGCCGCGGCCGGGGCGTCCACCTCGTGCCGCCAGCGCGGCCCGTCCAGCCGGGCCACCGCGGACCCCGCGGCCGTCCAGCCCTCCTCGCCGGGCTCGCTCCAGCTCTCCAGCACCACCCCGCCCGCGACGGCCAGCCGCGCGCCGAGCAGGGCGTCGTCCGCGGCGTGCGCGCGCAGCCAGTCGACCCGGTCGAGCCACCCGCCGACCTCGGGGCCCAGGGGATCGGGCACGTCGCCGAGCAGGTCCTCCACCACGACGGTCGGCTCGCCCCCGGTCCGGCGCAGCACCAGGTGCCCGAACCCGACCGCCTCGACCCCGGCGCCCTCGAGCCAGTCCAGCCAGGCGCCGGCCTGCGCCCGCGCGGCGGGGGAGGAGACGTCGAGCCCGGCGTCGCGCTGCCAGGTGCCCACGTGCAGCGCGGGGTCGGCCACCTCGCGCTGCACGATCCACGCGTCCACGCCCCCCTCGTCGGTCGGGGCGGGCAGCCAGGACCGCACGCGGTCGGGCCAGTCCTCGCCCTTCACGTGCAGCCAGGACCCGAGCAGCTGGGCGACGCCGCCGGGCGCCAGGTGCGCGGGCAGGTCGGCGACGAGCGCGGCGAGCGCGTCGTCGCCCGCGCGGCCGGAGTCGCGGTAGACGTAGTCCACGCGCGCGGGCCCGGGCACGAACGGCGGGTTGGACACGATCCGGTCGAACCGCCGCCCGGCGACGGGCTCGAGCCACGGCCCCTCCAGGAGCTCGACGTCGAGGCCGTTGAGCGCGAACGTGGCACGGGCCATGGCCAGCGCCCGGGGGGCGACGTCGGTCGCGGTGACGGCCGCGGCGTGCCGGGAGGCGTGCAGCGCCTGCACCCCGCAACCGGTGCCCAGGTCGAGCAGCGACCCGGCCGGGCGCCGGTCGGTGGCCGCGGCGAGGGTCAGCGACGCCCCGCCGACGCCGGTGACGTGCTCGCGCTCCTGGCGGCGGGCGTCGAGGTCGGACAGCACCCACCAGTCGCCGTCGTCGTCGCCGTAGGGGCGCAGGTCCAGCACGGCGACCCAGCCGCCCTCGGCCGGGCGGAGCAGGTCGGGGACCTCGGCCGGGTCGAGCGGGGCCAGCGCGGCGCGCACCGCGGCGTCCGGCTCGACGGCACCCAGCAGCAGCAGCCGGACGAGCACCCCCAGCTCGCCGCCGTCGCGCGCGGCCCGGTGGGCGGGCTCGAGCTCGCCGCGGCCCAGTGCCGCGTGGGCGGAGGGGCCCAGCAGCGCGCGGACCCCGTCGGTGGAGTAGCGGGCCCGGGTCAGGGCCTCCCGCAGCGCCCCGGCGGCCCGGGGGGAGAGCACGGATGACAGCACGCCGGGCACCCAACCACACGCCCCGCGCCGCCCCTCAGGCGAGCGGGCCGCGCAGCAGGCTCTCCCGGGAGTGGCCGGCGTCGCCGTCCCAGCGCTCGGCCGAGACGTCGACCACGCCGAACTCGGCGGTGGGCAGGTCGGGGGGCACGGAGAACTCGCCGCGGTAGGCCCCGCCGTCCCAGGCCAGCGCGCCCAGCGACACCAGCCGCGTGCCGGTGGCGTCCATCAGCCAGGCCTCGAGGTAGTCCGCGTCCGCGGGCAGTGCGACGCCCTCCACCCGGACGATCATGACGGGCAGGCCCCGCTCCTCGGCCATCTCCGCGACGCCGGTCGAGCCGGGCCCGCCGTCGTCGACGGGGGCCAGCGCGGCGACCGGGCGGGCCGGGGGCGGGGCGTCGCCCGCGGCGTAGCCGATGCCGACGCCGGCGGCCAGGGCCACCAGCGCCGCCGCGACCGGGACGGCCGCCCGCCGCCACCACGGCGCTGTCCGCGCGGCGACGGACCCCGCCGGGATCGCGAGCTCGCCGGTGATCGCGGCCCAGACGCGGTCCGGGGGGTCGCCGTACTCGCTGCCGTCGGCCGCCCCGGCCACGGCCAGGTCGACCGTGCGCCGCAGGGACTCGACGTGCCCCCGGCACAGCGGGCACTCCGCGAGGTGCGCGTCGACCTCCGGGTCGTGCGCCTCCGCGGGCAGCGCCGCCAGGGCGAGCTGGTCAGGATCGGGGTGCCACACCGTCGACCTCCCACCGTCGCCGCAACCGTTCCAGCCCTCGCCGGAGATGACTCTTGACCGTGCCGAGCGGGAGCCCCGTCAGCGTCGCGATCTGCTGGTGCGTCAGGTCGTCGAAGAACGCCAGCCGAAGCACGGTTCGTTGCTGCGGGGGCAGCCGGTTCAGCTCGTCCGCCACCACCACTGCCTCCACCACCCGATCGGGGACGCCGCGCTGGTGCCCGTGGGAGCCGGCGAGGTCCACGCCGGCCCGTGCCGCGCGGCTCATGACGTCGGTGTC
>JAPLAT010000547.1 GCA_026393175.1 Pseudonocardiales bacterium | reverse complement strand
GCCGGCGGGGAGCACGTCGACGCCGCCGGGAGCCGTCCGCACGGCGCGTCGCGGCTCGACCCGGCCGGCGAGCACGTCGGCCAGGCCGGGGCCGTCGTCGGCCACCCCGGCGCGGCGGGCGAGGGCGGGGTCGCGCAGGTCGGCGTCGACGACGAGGACCCGGCTTCCCGCCGCGGCGCGGGCGCCCGCGAGCCCCAGCACCGTCGCCGTGCGCCCCTCCCCCGGCAGCGCGCTCGTGACGAGCAGCACCCGCGGCGGATCGGCGGGGTCGAGCAGGTCCAGGGTCGCGCGCAACCGGGCGAACCCGGTGGGGCCGTCGACGACCGCGAGCGTCGGCGCGGCGGTGAGCTCGGCCAGCCGGCGCCCGGAGCCGACGGACGTGTCGGCCGACCCGAGCACCGCCAGCGCGACCGCCCCGGCCGCGAGCCCGGCGAGCAGCCCCACGGCGAGGGTGAGCCCGAGCCCGGGCGAGGACGGGGTGGCGGGCACCGTCGCCGGCTGGGCCACCTGCAGGGTGACCGGGCCGGTCCCGGCGAGCGCGGCGGGCGCCTCGAGCTCGGCGACCAGGTCGATCACGACGGCGCCGACCGTGTCGGCGACGAGCGCGGCCTCCTCGGCGGTGGGGCCGGTCACCGCGACCTGGACCAGCACGGACTCCATCGGCGTGGTCACCGCGGTCCGCTCGGAGATCTCCTCCCCCGCCACGCCCGTACCGAGGCGGGCGGCGACCTCGGCCCCCACGCGCGGGCCGTCGGCCAGCTCGACGTAGGACGTCACCCGCTGCTGGGCGAGCTGGGCACCCTGGTAGGCGGCCTGCGCGCTGTCCGCCGGGACGGCGGCGTAGAGCGTGAGCTCCGAGGTGTACTCCACGGGCCGCAGCAGCCAGCCCAGTGCGGCGAGGACGACGGCGGCGGCGGTCACCGCGGCCAGGACCGGCCACCGCAGACGCAGCAGCCGCATGCTCTCCGAGACCGTCACCGGTCCACCTCCTGACGGGTGGGGACCGGGGCGGGCGGGGTCGGCTCAGTACGCACCGGCACCCCCCAGGACGGCCCGCGCGGTGCGGGCGAGGATCCGCAGGTCGAGTGCGGGCGACCAGTGCTCGACGTAGTGCAGGTCGAGCGCGACCGACTCCGCCCAGCCCAGGTCGCTGCGCCCGCTGACCTGCCACAGACCGGTCAGCCCGGGCCGCACGGCCAGGCGGCGGCGGGTCGCGGCGTCGTAGGCCGCGACCTCCTCCGGCAGCGCCGGGCGGGGGCCGACCAGCGACATCTCGCCGGTCAGGACGTTCAGCAGCTGCGGCAGCTCGTCGAGGGAGAAGCGGCGCAGCACCGCGCCGACCCGGGTGACGCGCGGGTCGGCCCGGACCTTGAACAGCGGGCCGGCGCCCTCGTCGAGGGCCGCGAGCGCCCGGCGACGGGCGTGCGCGTCGACCTCCATCGTGCGGAGCTTGTGCATCGCGAACGGGCGGCCGTGGTGGCCGATGCGGACCTGCCGGTAGAAGGCCGGCCCGCCGTCCAGCCGGACGGCGAGGGCCAGCACCAGCAGGACCGGCGCGACCGCGACCAGCAGCAGCGCCGCGCCGACCCGGTCGGCCACCGCCTTGGCCAGCCCGGCGGCACCGGTGACGGCGGCGGCCGGCTCCGCCGGGGCGGCGGGCGGGGCCGTGGACGGGCGCGGTGGCCGAGGGGGTGGGGCGGGACGGGCCGGGCGGGAGGACAGGACGTCGGTCACGGAGGCTCCAGGGACGGCGGG
>JAPLAT010000028.1 GCA_026393175.1 Pseudonocardiales bacterium | reverse complement strand
GGCTGCCGGTGTCCGCCGGGGTGCGGGGGCCCGCCGGGGTGCGGGGGCCCGCCGGGGTGTCGGCGTCCGCCGGCGTGCCGGGGCCCGCCGTCCGGCCGGCCGTCGCCGCCGGGCTGGTGGTGGCGGGGGCCCGCCGGGGATGACGGTCCGGGCGGCCCGCCGGATCAGGTCGCGGTGATGGTCACCGTGTGGTGCCCGGTGGCCCCGTCCGGGACGACGTCGGCCCGCTCCGCGGTCTGCACCACCCCGTCGGCGTCGGTGGCGCGCACGGCGACGACGTGCGCGCCCGGGGCGAGGTCCAGCTCGGCCCGCCACATCCGCCAGGTGATGCCGCTGACCTCGGTGGCCAGCTGCGCGTCGGTCCAGGCGCCGCCGTCCACCTGCAGCTCGACGCGGCTGATCCCGCGCGGCTGGGACCAGGCGATGCCGGCCACCGGCACCCGGCCGGCCGGCACCCGGCGCAGGCCGGAGGGGGTGTCGATCCGGGACTGGGTCTTGATCGGCGCGCGCTCGGACCAGCCGCGCTGCAGCCAGTACGCCTGCCGGGCGTCGAACGTGGTGAGCTCGATGTCGGTGACCCACTTCGTCGCCGACACGAACCCGTACAGGCCCGGCACCACCATCCGCACCGGGAACCCGTGCTCGGGCGGCAGCGCCTCGCCGTTCATGCCGACGGCGAGCAGCGCGCCGCGGTCGGGCTCCATCAGGACGTCGACGGGCGTGCCGGCGGTCCAGCCGTCGCTGGAGGTGGACAGCACCTGGTCCGCCCCGGGCCGCACGCCGGCCTCCAGCAGCACCGACCGCAGGTCGACGCCGATGAAGTCCGCGGTGGAGATGAGGTCGCCGCCCACCTCGTTGGAGACGCACAGCATCGTGATCCGCCGCTCCAGCAGCGGCCGGGCGAGCAGGTCGTCGACGGTCAGGACGAGCTCGCGGTCGACCATGCCGTGGATCCGCAGCGACCAGTCGGCCGCGGTGCCGCCGGGGATCCGCAGGGCCGTGTCGATCCGGTAGAACTCGGCGTTCGAGGTGACGAACGGGATCGACTCGGGGAACGTCGCCGAGGCCGGCACGGGGGCGACCCGCTCGGCGAGCGGCGCGGCGCGCAGGGCGGCCGTCACCTCCTGGCGGGACCCGGCGAGCCGGGCGGACAGCAGCTGGCCCAGCCCGCCCGCGGCGAGCGCGCCGAACCCGGCGAGCGCCGAGGACCCGACGAGCAGCTGCCGGCGGGTCAGCCCCCCGCGGCGCGGCGCCGGACCGGGCAGCGCGAGCGCGTGCAGCCGGCGCAGCACCAGCACGCCGACGCCGATCGCGACGGCGGGCGCGACGAGGTCGGCGGGCCCGAACGACGGCGAGGTGACGACGGCGGCCAGGCCGAGCAGGCCCAGCACCACGACGACCGCGGTGGCCGGGGCCGTGCGCTCGCGGGCCAGCAGCCCGGCGCCGGCCGCCGCCGCGAGGAGCACCACGGCCATCCCGGCGATCAGCACGGGCTTGTCGGCGGTGCCGAACGTCGACTTCGCGAACTCCACCAGCCACGGCGGTGCGAGCCGGACGGTCGCGTCGCCGACCGCCAGGAACGGCGACGACGCCGGCGAGAGCAGCGCGGCCACCAGGTGCCCGGCCCCGAGCGCCGCGGCGACGGCCAGGACGCCGATCAGCGCCGCCGGGCGGGCGGGGACGCGGTCGGACCGGGTCGGGGCGCCGGGGTGCCCGGTGGTCGTGCTCACGGTCCGATTCTGCCCGCTCCGGGCCCGGGCACGGGTGACGGATCACGAACGTCCCCGCCGTTGCATCAAGGCCACCTTCACGCAACCACGTTGCAGGAAGGTGGCCTTCCTGCAACGTGGGTATCCGCCCGACGTGGGTACCCGCCGCCCATGGAGATCGGGTACAAGCTGATGGCCGAGGCCTTCGGGCCGCAGGAACTCGTGCGGCAGGCCGTGCGCGCGGAGGAGGCGGGGTTCGACTTCGTCGAGATCTCCGACCACTTCCACCCCTGGCTCTACAGCCAGCGGCACTCCGGGTTCGCGTGGTCGGTGCTGGCGGCGATCGCGGCACGCACGGAGCGGATCACCCTGGCGACCGGGGTGACCTGCCCCTTCATCCGCTACCACCCGGCGATCATCGCCCAGGCCGCGGCGACGACGGCGCTGCTGTCCGACGGGCGGTTCGTGCTCGGCGTCGGGGCGGGGGAGCGGCTCAACGAGCACGTCGTCGGCCGCGGGTGGCCGCACGTCACCGTCCGCCACGAGATGCTCCGGGAGGCGCTGGAGATCATCCGGCTGCTGTGGCAGGGCGGGTACCGCTCCTACCGAGGGCAGCACCTGACCCTGGAGGACGCGCGGCTGTTCGACCTCCCCGAGAGCGCGCCCCCGATCGCGGTGGCCGCGGGCGGGGTGCGGGCCGCCCGGATCGCCGCCGACCTGGGCGACGCCGTGTTCGCCACCGAGCCCCGGCCGGAGCTGGTGGCGGCCTACCGCGACGCCGGGGGCGCGGGGGGCGCGTACGCCGAGGTGCCGCTGTCCTGGGCCGCGGACCGGGAGCGTGCCGTGGCGAGCGCGCACGAGACGTTCCGCTTCGGCCCGACCGGCTGGAAGGTGCAGTCCGAGCTGCCCAACCCGATCAACTTCGAGGCGGCCACGGCCTTCGTCACCCCCGACGTGATCGAGGAGTCCTTCGGCTGCGGGCCGGACCCGGCGCGGCACCTGGAGGTCGCCCAGCAGTTCGTCGACGCCGGGTTCGACCGGCTCGCGCTCGTGAACGCGGGCCCCGACCCGGACGGGTTCCTCGACTTCTACGCCCGGGAGCTGGACGGCCCGCTGCGCGGGCTGCGGCCCTCGACCTGACCCGGCCGGGCGCGCCGCGTCACCCGCCGAAGCCGAGCACGACGTCGCCGCTGCCGGTGCCGAGGTCGAGCGTGTGCGGCGCGCCGGGCGTGGTGCCGACGCCGTCGCGCACCTCGCCCGAGCCGGTCGTCGCGGCCACCGCGTAGTCCGCGCGCGGGACGGTGACCTCCACGTCGCCGCTGCTCGCGCGGACCCGCGCCGAGGCGGGCACGGCGAACACGAGCCGCACCGTCCCGGACGAGGACCCGACGTCCGCGTCGCCGGACAGACCCTCGCCGCGCACGTCACCGGAGCCGACGTCCAGCGTCACCGGCCCCGTGACGTCGCGCAGCCGGGTGCCGCCGGAGCCGAGCTCCAGGTCGACCGTCGCGACGCCGGAGATCTCCGCGTCCCCCGAGCCCAGGACGCCGGTGACGGCGGCGTCCTGGTCGGGCAGGGTCAGCTCGTAGTCGACCGAGCAGGAGCCGGGGCAGCCGTCGAGGGCGAGCCGGTCGCCGTCCTGCCGCGACGTGGCGCCCGGAGCCGTGCCGCGGTACTGGACACGCCGCACGAGCCGGGGCTCCGCCGCGGCCGGGTCGTGGCGCACCGTCACGTCGCCGGAGCCGGAGTCGACGGCCACCGTGCGCACGTCACCGGTCAGCGCGACGTCCTCGGTGAACGTGGTCGCCGGCCCGAGCCCGCAGCCGGTGAGCAGGAGCACGGGCAGGGCGACGAGGGTGACCGGAGCGGCGGTGCGGTGCGGCCTCATGGTCCTCGACGCCAGGCCGCGGCGGGCGGCGGCACGTCCGGGTGCGCCCCCGGACCGACCCGGGGGTTCTCCCCCCGCACCGACCCGCGGGTGACGACGGCGACCGCGAGCGCCGTCGTCAGCGGCACCGAGGCGACCAGGCCGATGCTGCCGACGAGCGTGCGCACCACCTCGGTGGCGATCACCTGCGCGGTGAGCGTGCCGGCCAGGCCCCGGTCGGCCACGCTGAACAGCAGCAGCAGGGGCAGCGCCGCCCCGGAGTAGGCCAGCACCAGCGTGTTGACGGCGGAGGCGACGTGGTCGCGCCCGATCCGCAT
>JAPLAT010000301.1 GCA_026393175.1 Pseudonocardiales bacterium | reverse complement strand
GCGGGGGCGCAGGCCGCGGCGAGGAGCACCCCCAGCCCGGCCACCGCCTCCCACCGCATGCGCGCGGTCCGGCCCGCCGGGCGCCGGGCCCGCCTCACCGGCCCTCCGCCGCTCCCACCACCGTGAGGCGGGTGGCCGAGGACGGCTCCGGCGGCGGCGTCGCCGCGGGCGGCACGGGCACCGGCCCGCGGGGCGGGTCGTAGGGCGGCCGGGCGCGGTCGCGCCTGCGGCGCCGCGCGAGCGCCGTCGCGAGGACGGGCACGAGCAGCGCCAGCCCCCACAGGCCCAGCAGCGGCTGCGCGGCCAGGGCGTGCACCCACCGGTCCTCCGGGACCGTGTGCTCCCAGCCCTCGTCGCGGGTGCCCGACAGGGCGACCGCGACCCCGGGGGCGAGCCGGGCCACGTCGACGCTGCTGGTGCCCCGGCCGCCCAGCACGTTCCCGGCGGCCGACGAGCCCGCGGCGGCGCCCTGGAAGGACAGGCCGTGCAGCGTCGCGCCGGTGACCGTGGTGCGGCGCACGGCGGCGACGGCGTCGCGCACCTGCACGCCCGTCGCGGCGCCCGCGACGGTGTTCGCGGTGACCTCGCCCGCGGTGACGCCGTCGCGCACCGCGATGCCGGCGCCCGCCGCGCCGCTGACGCTGTTGGCGCGCACGACGACCCGGTGCGCCGCGCCCCGGACGACGATGCCGTCGGTGCCGCCGGCGACCTCGTTGCGGCTCAGCTCGACCTCGCGCGCCGCCCACACCACGATCCCGGACCCGCCGGGGGCACGGACGGCGGAGTCGACGACCCGGAAGCCGGAGAACCCGTCCAGGGACAGCCCGGCCGGGCCGGGCTCCTCGGCCAGCGGCCTGCCGTCGATCCGGATGCCGTCGGCGGCGCTGGACTCCACCTGCACGCCCTCCAGGGTCACGTCGGCGGCGCCGCGGCCCACCGCGATGCCGTGCGCGGCGCTGTCCCGCACGATCGTGCTCCGGACCGTCGCCCCCGTCGACCCCCGGTGCAGCAGGACGCCGTCCGCGGCGCTGCCGCTGAAGCGGCTGTCCTCCACCACCAGGTCGACGCTGTCCTCGCTGTAGAGGCCGTAGTGCCCGCCGTCGACGGAGGTGGCGGTGACCGACCCGGTGGAGGTGCGGCCGTCGCTGCCGGTCAGGGCCAGCCCGCCGGTGCGGCCGCTCCAGAACCCCAGACCGGCCAGGGCGACGTCGGCCGTGCGCAGCCGGTCGCCGACCACGCGCACGTAGGGCCGACCGTCCTCGACGGTGCGGTCGGCCGTGCCCGCGTCGGTGTCCCAGCCGCGCACGGTGAGCGGGCGGCCGGGCGCGCCGGTGAGCGACACGGGGGCCTGCCAGCCGACGATCGAGGTGAACCCGTCCGCGCCGCTGGTCATCCGCAGCGTCGTGCCGGGGGCGTCGAGCTCGAGCGCGGCGCCCGGCGCGACGAGGACGGAGGCCACCAGGTCCACGGCCTCCTCGTCGATGCGGACGGCCGCGCCCCGGTCCAGCAGCGCGGCGAGGTCGTACGGGCGCTCGGCCGGGGTGAGCACGAGGGTCGGCGGGGTGGTGGCGCGCTCCAGGTAGGGCGCCGCGCCGTGCGGGACGTCCCGCACCAGGTCCAGCAGGCGCCGGTCCTCGGCGGCCACGAGCGCGGCCTGCGCGCGGCCGGACTCGCGCGCCGCGGCGTCGGCCGGGGCCGCGGCCGCGGCGAGGCGGCGGGGACGGCGGCGGGGACCGCGGTGGTGGTGGCCTCCACGGGGGACGACCCGGCC
>JAPLAT010000649.1 GCA_026393175.1 Pseudonocardiales bacterium | reverse complement strand
TCCAGGACTCGACGGTGCCCGCGGTCAGCGACACCACGGCCTCGTAGGTGGCCCGCGTGCCGCGCTCGTAGAGCACGACGTGCGCCTCCCGCGGCGGGGTCGGGCCGGCGGCCAGCGCGGCCTTGGTCGGCTCGTGCAGCGACACGAAGACGAACCGGTGCGTCGGGGTGAGGCCGCGTCCCTCGCGCAGGATCGCGGTGGCGGCGGCGATCTCGTCGCCGGACAGGGGTTCGAGCGGGTGGGTGACGAGTACCGCGGTCATGCCTTCACCTCGTAGTGCCCCAGGCGGGCGTAGACGTCAGGACGGCGGGTGCGCAGCGCGAGCGCCACGCCCGCACCCGCGACGAACACGGCGAGCACCACCCAGGGAAGCACCTGGATGTACAGCGCGTCACCCGCTCCGGACAGGTCCCCGCGGTTGACGATCAGCAGCACGCACGCGCCGACCATCGCCAGCCCGCCGAGCACCGGGGCGACGAGGGTGCTCCACCACCCGAACGCGTCGCGGGCGGTGGTGCGGAAGTACCGGATGATCGCGACGCAGACCAGCGCCTGCACGGCGAGGATCCCCAGCACGCCGAGCAGCGGTGACCAGGTGCCCAGCACGAGCAGCGCGGCGTCGGTGCTCGGGTCGGCGATCGTGAACGCCAGGCAGTAGGCGGCGACGATCCCGGTGACGGCCATCGCCGCGGGCACCGGGGAGTGGGTGTGCGAGGTCCGCGCCAGCACCGCGGGCAGGACGCCCTCGCGGGCCAGGGAGAACAGGTAGCGCGCGCCGGTGTTGTAGAAGGCCTGGGCGCAGGCGAACGAGCCGGTGACGATGAGGATCTCCATCAGCGTCGTCGCCCACGGGCCGACGTAGCGGTCGGTCAGCGGGTAGAACGCCGAGGCGAACTCGCCGTCGAACTGCCGGGCGACGGCCTCGGCGGACCCGGTGAGCCCCCAGCCGGTGACGAACACGTAGGAGACGAGGATGTAGAACAGGCCCAGGCCGATCACCGAGCCGTACGTCGCGGTCTTGGCGATGCGGTGCGGGTCGCGGGTCTCCTCGGCGTAGTTGGGTGCCATCTCGAACCCGACCCACGACCAGAACGCGGCGAACAGCGCGATGCCGGCCGCGCCCCCGCCGAACACCCCGACGGCGGCCGGGTTGTCGAAGATCGCCACCGGGTTGAGCGGGGCCAGCGAGAAGCCCTCCGCGCCCCCGACGGCGAGCACCCCGACCGCGAGCACGCCCAGCACCAGGACCTCGCCGACGAGCAGCACCCCCAGCACCTTGGCCGTGAGCTCGATGTGGAACAGCGCGAACAGGCTCATCAGCGCGAGCGCCAGGACCATGTAGACCCACGCGGGCAGCGTCAGCCCGGTGAGGCTCGCGACCGTCGTGGCGGCGAAGTACCCGAGCACGCCGAGCACGGCCGCGGCGAAGACGATGTAGCAGAGCGCGATGAGCAGCCCGGCGCCGACGCCGGCCACGCGCCCCAGCCCGAGCGTGACGAACGTGTAGAACCCGCCCGCCGAGGTGACGCGGCGGCTCATCGCGATGTAGCCGACGGAGAAGATCGTCAGCGCGACCGTCGCGACGAGGAACGCGGCGGGGGAGGCGTAGCCGCCGCCCAGCGTCGCGACGGGCACGTTGAACAGCATCGCCGTCAGCGGGGCCGCGCCGGTGACGATGCAGAACAGCACGGACGTCAGGCCGAGCGCGTTCCCGGCCAGCGTGCCGGGTTCGCGGGTGGTGGGGGGCGAGGTCGGGGGTGCGGCGGTCATGGCGGCTCCTCGGGGCTCGCGACGGGTGGTCGGCTCCGTCGCCATCGCAGAGGGTGACCATCCGGCGTGTCGGCCGTGTCACGTCCGGGTGAGCACGGTGCTGCGTCCGTGTCGACCGTGCGAACCCGAACGAGAACCGGGCCGCGGGCGCTCCCGCTCGGGTCCGGTATGCCGGGATCGTGCGGGCTCAGGCGCGGTGCCGGCCTGCGGCGGCCCGGCCGGCCCGCGCCCGCGGGTGGCGGTCGCGCTTGTCGCGGTACATCGCCGCGTCGGCGAGCGCGAGCAGGTCCTCGGCGTGCGCGAACCGGCCGTCGACGACGCAGGACCCGACGCTCAGCCCGACGCGCACGCGGCGCCCGCCGTGCTCGACGGGCGCCGTGGCGGCCCCCCGCACCCGCTCCACCACCGCGGCGGGCTCGGTGGGCGCCGGGTGCACGAGGACCGCGAACTCGTCGCCGCCGAGCCGGAACACCCCGCCCTCGCCCGCCACCTGCTCGCGCAGCCGCTGCGCCACCGCCCGCAGCACGGCGTCGCCCGCGAGGTGGCCGAACAGGTCGTTGACCGACTTGAAGTCGTCGAGGTCGCAGAACAGCAGCAGCCCCGGTGGCCCGCCCGCGCGGACCTCGGCGAGGGTGGCGGCGAGGTGCTCCTGCAGCACGCTGCGGTCGGGCAGGCCGGTGAGCGCGTCGCGGGTGGCCCGCTGCTCGAGGTCCCACTGGGCGCGCCTGCGCTCGGTGATGTCCTCGACCATGACGATCGCGCGGCCCTCCTCGGTGGTGTGCAGCGGCAGCGCCGTGGCCGTGACCTGCACCCACGGCCGGTCGGCCGGGTCCGCCCCGGCGTGCCCGCTCCCGCCGAGCTGCACCTCGGCCCGGTGCTCGCCGCCGGGGGCCGAGCGGATGGCGCGGACCCAGTCGGGGCCCGCGGTGCCGAGCAGGTCGGCGAGCACCGAGACCGCGTCGCGGCCGATCGCGCCGGCGATCCGGTCGAGCGCCCGGTTGGCCGAGACGAGGCGCAGCGGCGGCTGCGGGTCGAGCACGACCAGCCCCATCCCGACGGCGGTGGACTCGAACGCCAGCCGGAACGACTCCTCGCTGGCCCGTAGCCGCTGGGCCCGCCGGGCGTTCTGCAGCGCCGTCTCGGCCTGCCCGGCCAGCAGCTCGAGCAGCCGCCGCTGGTAGGCGTCGGGGCGCCGCCCGGACAGCGGCAGGTCGACCGACAGGATGCCGATGAGCCGCCCCGACCCGGCGTGCAGCGGGGCGAGCAGGCTGTCGTCGGGGTGCCAGCCGTCGGGCTCGGTGGGCTCGGGGACGTCGGGCACCCACACGTAGGGCGCGTCCGAGGACAGCGTGCCGGCCGGGATGAACCGCAGCCGCCCCCAGCGCTCGGCGACCGCGAGCTCGTGCTCCAGCGCGCCCGGCGGGATCTGCACGCCGAGCAGCGACGCGCGGGCCTCGTCGGGGCCGACGACGGCGACGATCTGCATCGACCCGTCGACGTGGACGTGGCTCATCGCGCCCGCGGCGAACCCGGTGGCCTGCAGGATGCCCTCCAGCACGGCCTGCAGGGAGGCGTCCAGGTCGCCGTCCGGGTCGGACCAGCCGTGCACGCGGGCGACGGCGTCGAGGACCGGGGCGAGCGTGCCCAGCAGGGCCTCCCGGTCGTCCGGGACGGCGGCCGGGCGCTCCCGCACCGGACCGTCCCACGCCGCGTCCTGCACACACCCCTCCCTGCTCCCGTGGCGGGGTCCCCGCCCGCGTCCGCCGCGGCGTCACCCGCCACCATGGTGCCGTGACCGGTACGACCGCTTCCCCGCCGACGGCCTCCTCGCCCGCGGCCCCGCACTCGATCGCGCAGCGTATCGCCGATGAGCTGGGGGTTCGCCCCCACCAGGTGGACGCGGCGGTGGACCTGCTCGACGGCGGCGCCACGGTGCCGTTCATCGCCCGGTACCGCAAGGAGGCCACGGGCACCCTCGACGACGCGCAGCTGCGCACGCTGGAGGAGCGGCTGCGCTACCTCCGCGAGCTCGAGGAGCGCCGCACCGCGGTGCTGGAGGAGATCCGCCGGCAGGGCAGGCTCGACCCCGAGCTGGAGTCGCGGCTGCTCGCCGCCGAGTCCAAGGCCCGGCTGGAGGACATCTACCTGCCGTTCAAGCCCAAGCGGCGCACGAAGGCGATGGCGGCGCGGGAGAACGGGCTGGAGCCGCTCGCCGACGCGTTGCTGGCCGACCCGACGCTGGACCCGCAGGAGACCGCGGCCGGCTACCTCGGGGAGAACGTCGCCGACGCCGCGGCCGCCCTGGAGGGCGCGCGGGCGATCCTCGTCGAGCGCTTCGCCGAGGACGCCGACCTGATCGGCGGGCTGCGCGAGCGGATGTGGACCCGCGGGCGCCTCGTCACGAAGGTCCGCGAGGGCAAGGAGCAGGCGGGCGCGAAGTTCGCCGACTACTTCGACTTCTCCGAGAAGTTCACCACCCTGCCCAGCCACCGCATTCTCGCCGCCTTCCGCGGCGAGAACGAGGAGGTGCTCGACGTCGCGCTGGAGCCGGACGCCGAGCCGGCCGAGCCGGGCGTGGTCACCGACTACGAGCGCACGATCGCCGCCGCGTTCGGCGTCCGCGACGAGGGCCGCCCGGCCGACGCGTGGCTGGCCGGGGTCGTGCGCTGGGCCTGGCGCACCCGGATCCTGCTGCACCTGGGCATCGACATCCGGGTCCGGCTGCGCACGGTCGCCGAGGAGGGCGCGATCGGCGTCTTCGCGGCCAACCTGCGCGACCTGCTGCTGGCCGCCCCGGCCGGCAGCCGCGCCACGATGGGCCTGGACCCGGGTCTGCGCACCGGCGTGAAGGTCGCCGTCGTCGACGCCACGGGCAAGGTCGTCGCCACCGACACCGTCTACCCGCACGCCCCGCGCCACGACCGCGCCGGCGCGCTGGCCACGCTCACCCGGCTGGCCGCCGCGCACGACGTCGACCTCGTCGCGATCGGCAACGGCACCGCGTCGCGGGAGACCGAGGGGCTCGCCCGCGAGCTGGCCGCGGCGAACCCGGCGCTCAAGCTCACGCCCGTGGTCGTCAGCGAGGCGGGGGCGTCGGTGTACTCGGCGTCGGCGTTCGCCTCGGCGGAGCTGCCCGACCTGGACGTGTCTTTGCGCGGCGCGGTCTCCATCGCCCGGCGGCTGCAGGACCCGCTCGCCGAGCTGGTCAAGATCGACCCGAAGTCGATCGGCGTCGGCCAGTACCAGCACGACCTCGCCGAGTCGGCGCTGTCCCGCTCGCTCGACGCGGTCGTCGAGGACTGCGTGAACGCCGTCGGCGTCGACGTCAACACCGCCTCCGCGCCCCTGCTGCGCCGCGTCTCGGGCGTCACCGAGAGCCTGGCCGCGCAGATCGTCGCCCACCGCGACGAGCACGGCCCCTACCCCACCCGCACCGCCCTGAACGCGGTGCGCGGGCTGGGCCCCAAGGCGTTCGAGCAGTGTGCGGGCTTCCTGCGCATCCGCGGCGGCGCCGACCCGCTCGACGTGTCCGGCGTGCACCCCGAGGCCTACCCGGTGGTGCGCCGCATCCTCGACGCGGCGAAGGTCGACATCGGCTCGCTGATCGGGAACGGGCCCAAGCTCGCCTCGCTCAAGCCTTCCCGGTTCGTCGACGACCGGTTCGGCCTGCCGACGGTCACCGACATCCTCGCCGAGCTGGAGAAGCCCGGCCGCGACCCGCGCCCGGCGTTCCGCACCGCCACGTTCGCCGACGGCGTGCACAAGATCTCCGACCTGCGGGTCGGGATGCTGCTGGAGGGCCAGGTCACCAACGTGGCAGCGTTCGGCGCGTTCGTCGACGTGGGCGTGCACCAGGACGGGCTCGTGCACGTCTCGGCGATGTCGAAGGACTTCGTGTCCGACCCGCGCGAGGTCGTGAAGTCCGGCGACGTCGTGCGGGTGAAGGTGCTCTCGGTGGACGAGGAGCGCAAGCGCATCTCGCTCACCCTGCGCCTGGCCGACGAACCGGAGACCGGCGGCGGGCGCCCGCCGCGCGGCGAGCGGCGCGGTGCCCGGCCCGCGGGCCAGGGGCGCGG
>JAPLAT010000336.1 GCA_026393175.1 Pseudonocardiales bacterium | reverse complement strand
GCGGCGGGCACCAGCTACGCCACCCACGGCGAGGCGATGATCCCGGTCTACGTCTTCTACTCGATGTTCGGCTTCCAGCGCACCGGCGACTCGATCTGGGCCGCCGCCGACCAGATGGCCCGCGGGTTCCTCGTCGGCGCCACGGCCGGGCGCACCACGCTGACCGGCGAGGGCCTGCAGCACAACGACGGGCACTCGCTGCTGCTGGCGGCCACCAACCCCGCGGTCGTGTCCTACGACCCGGCGTTCTCCTACGAGATCGCGCACATCGTGCGGGACGGGCTGCGGCGCATGTACGGCGAGGGCGGCGACACCCTCGAGGGCGAGAACGTCATCTACTACCTGACGGTCTACAACGAGCCCTACGTGCAGCCCGCCGAGCCCGAGGGCCTCGACGTCGACGCCGTGCTGCGCGGGCTCTACCGCTACGTCGGCACCGCGAAGCAGGACGGCCCGCAGGTGCGCCTGCTGGCCTCGGGCGTCTCGGTGCCGTGGGCCCTGCAGGCCCGCGACATGCTCGCCGAGCAGTGGGGCGTCGGGGCCGAGGTGTGGTCGGTGACGAGCTGGGGCGAGCTGCGCCGCGACGGCGTGGAGTGCGAGCAGCACAACCTCCTGCACCCCGAGGCCGAGCGGCGGGTGCCCTTCGTGACCCGGGCGCTGGGCGAGGACGGCACGCCCGTCGTCGCCGTGTCGGACTGGATGCGGGCGGTGCCCGACCTGGTCCGCCAGTGGGTGCCGGCGCCGTTCACCACGCTGGGCACGGACGGGTTCGGCCTGTCCGACACCCGGCCGGCGGTACGCAGGCACTTCAACGTGGACGCCGAGTCGATCACCGTGGCGGCGCTGGAGTCGCTGGCCTCCCGGGGCGAGCTCGACCGGGGCGTGGTGGCCGAGGCGGCCGCGAAGTACCGCATCGACGACCCGCAGGCCGCGGGCCCGCAGACCACCGACGCCGGGGTCGCCTGATCACCGATTCCGGAGAATCCACTGGTCATTGGGTCTCGGCAGGGCGCCGAGTTCGCGATACGCTCCGCGCGATGCCAGGGGCGAGTGCCCTCGCTCCTGACGGTGGTGGCGCGGACGTGTTCGTGCACTACTCGGCAATCCAGACCAACGGCTACAAGAGCCTCGACGAGGGCCAGCGCGTGTCGTTCGACATCGAGCAGGGCCAGAAGGGGCCGCAGGCCACCAAGGTCTCGCCGCTCTGATCCGAGCACGCCGCGCGCCGCGAGCGCGCCACATCCGCACGCGGCCGGGCCGGACCTCCGTCCGGCCCGGTACCCCGGGTGCCCGGCTGGTCGCCTGATCAGCCCAGGGTCGCGTGCATCTCCCACACGAGGACCTCGGCTCCGTCCGGGCCCGCGGTCACCCGCTGGCCCTCGGACACGGTGACCCGTGCGGTGTCACCCGTGCCCAGCGGGCCGGTCCCCTCCAGCTCCACGGAGCCGCGTGCCACGAACAGGTGCGCGAGCGGCGAGGTCGGCAGCACCGCGACGGCGCCGGGCCGCAGACGCGCGGCGTACAGCGCCGCGTGCTCCTGGCGGATCGAGATCGCCCGCTCCCCCGCGTGCTTCGGCATGCCCGACGCGACGACCACGAGCTCGCCGCGCTCCAGCTCGGGGGTGATGTCGAGCTGCTCGTACCCGGGGTCGACGCCGTCGGAGTCGGGCACCACCCACATCTGCACGAAGTGCACGTCGCGGGTCTCGCCGGCCGCGTCGTTCTTCTCCGAGTGCAGGATCCCGGTGCCCGCGCTCATCCGCTGCGCCAGCCCGGGGTGGATCAGCCCGGAGTGCCCGGTGGAGTCCTGGTGCACGAGCGAGCCGTCGAGCACCCAGGTGACGATCTCCATGTCGCGGTGCGGGTGGGTGTCGAACCCGCTCCCGGCCCGCACGACGTCGTCGTTGCTGACCATGAGCACCCCGAAGTGGGTGTTGCCCGGGTCGTAGTGCGGCCCGAACGAGAAGCTGTGCCGGGAGTCCAGCCAGTCGATCCGGGTGCGGTACCGGTCGCCCGCGCGGCGGACGTCGACGGTCGGGGTGAGAGCCATGGCGACCTCCTGAAGTAGTTGCATCGGCAACGACATTGTCGGCGGGGGCATTCCCGTCCCCCGGCCCGTCCTCCCCGGCCCATCCTCCCCCGCCGTGCGATGCTGCCCCGCGTGAGCCCGGTGTCCGCCGCGACCGTGCGCCGCCTGGAGCTCGCCTCCGGCGGGCTGGCGGCCGACTGCCTGGCCGCCATGCAGGAGCAGCTCGACTGGTTCGCCCGGCTGCCCGCCGAGCAGCGCTCCGGCGTCCTGCTCGTCACGCAGACCGGCGTCGCCAACTTCGTCGCCTGGCTCACCCGGCCCGGCGAGGCCATCCGGCTCACCGCAGACGCCTTCCGCATCGCCCCGCGCGACCTGGCCCGGCGCCTGTCGCTGCGCCAGACCGTGGACCTCGTGCGGATCGCCACCGACGTCTTCGAGCAGCACCTCCCCCCGCTCGCCGCCGACGACCCCGAGCGGCGCGTGCTCGTGGAGGGGGTGCTGCGCTTCGGGCGGGAGATCGCGTTCGCCGCGGCCACGGTCTACGCGCAGGCGGCGGAGACGCGCGGCGCCTGGGACGCCCGGCTCGAGGCGCTCGTCGTCGACGCGGTGCTGCGCGGCGAGGCCGACGACGCGATGCTGTCCCGCGCGTCGGCACTGGGCGTCGACCCGGCCGCGCCGCTGCGCGTCGTCGTCGGCTCGCCGGCCTCCGACAGCCCGGAGGACCGCGTCGGGGAGCTGCGCCGCCACGCCGCCCGCGACGGGCTGACCGTGCTCGTCGGCGTGCAGGGCAACCGGCTGATCGTGCTCGTCTCCGGCCCCGGGGACGCCCGCCTGGGCCGCATCGTCGACGGGTTCGGCGCCGGACCGGTCGTGGTCGGCCCCACCGTCACCGGGCTCGACGCCGCGCACGCCAGCGCCCGGGAGGCCCTCGCCGGCCTGCGCGCCGCCCCGGGCCGCCCGGACGCGCCCCGGCCGGTCGAGGCCGGGGACCTGCTGCCGGAGCGGGCGCTGTGCGGCGACCCCGCGGCGCACCGGGCGCTTGCCGAGGGCGTCGTCGCCCCGCTCGCGGCCGCGGGAGGGGAGCTGCTGGCGACGCTCACCACCTACCTGGAGGGCGGCGGCGGTCTGGAGGCGTGCGCCCGGGCGCTGTTCGTCCACCCCAACACCGTGCGGTACCGCCTCCGACGGGTGACCGAGGTCACCGGACGGGTGCCGACCGACCCGCGGGACGCCCACGTCCTGCGGACCGCGCTCGTGGCCGCCAGGGTGAAGACCTACAACGAGGAAGGGGTGTGACGTGGACGACTCCGGATCACCGCGCGGACCCTTTGGAGGTTTCCTCCATTTTCCCCCGGCAGAGTTGGTGCGCGCCGGACTACCCACGGGCACCCGATCCGGTGTTGGGTGGGCACTGTGATCGCGCTGCTCGCGCCCGGACAGGGCTCCCAGACCCCCGGCATGCTCGCCCCGTGGCTCGACGAGCCCGACGCGGAGAAGCAGCTGACCGCCTGGTCGGAGACGGCCGGGCTGGACCTCGTCCGCCTCGGCACCACCGCGGAGGCCGACGAGATCAAGGACACCGCGGTCACGCAGCCCCTGGTCGTGGCGGCGTCGCTGCTCGCCGAGGCCCGGCTGGGTGACCGGGTCCCGGCCGACGCGCCGGTCGCGGGCCACTCGGTCGGCGAGATCGCGGCGGCCGCCGTCGCGGGCGTGCTCACCCCGGACGCCGCCGTCGCGCTGGCCGCCGTGCGCGGCCGCGAGATGGCCGCGGCGTGCGCCCTGGAGGAGACCGGCATGAGCGCCGTCCTGGGCGGCGACCCCGACGCGGTGCTGGCCCGGCTCGCCGAGCTGGGACTCGATCCCGCCAACCGCAACGGCGCGGGCCAGGTCGTCGCGGCCGGGCCCGTCGCGGCGCTGGCCGAGCTCGCCGCGAACCCGCCCGAGCGGGCCAGGGTGATGCCGCTGGCCGTCGCCGGCGCCTTCCACACCCGCTTCATGGCCCCCGCCCAGGAGGCCCTGCGCGCCCACGCCGAGGGGATCCCGACCGCGGACCCGGTGCGCCCGCTGCTGTCCAACGCCGACGGCGCGGTCGTCACCGACGGGGCCGACGCGCTGCGCCGCCTCGTCGAGCAGGTCACCCGCCCGGTCCGCTGGGACGCCTGCATGGAGACCCTGCGGGACCGCGGCGTCACCGCCACGGCCGAGCTGCCGCCCGCGGGCGCGCTGACCGGCCTGGTCAAGCGCGCCCTCAAGGGCACCGCCACCCTCGCCCTCAAGACCCCCGAGGACCTCGGGAAGATCGGAGCCGGGGCATGACCGCCTTCCGCCTGGCCGCCCCCGTCGCCGGGGCCCGGATCCTCGGGCTGGGCAGCACCCAGCCCGACGAGGTCGTCACCAACGACGACCTCGCGCGGCGCATCGACACCAACGACCAGTGGATCCGCGAGCGCGTCGGCATCGTGAGCCGCCGCATCGCGCCCGAGTCGCTGTCGCTGGTGGACATGGCCACCGACGCGGGGGCCCGCGCGGTCAAGGACGCCGGGCTCGAGCCCGGCGACGTCGACACCACGATCGTCGCCACCTGCACGATGCCCGACACCATCCCCAACGCGGCCGCGCAGACCGCGGAGCGCATCGGCATCCGCGCCGGGGCCGCGTTCGACGTCAACGCCGCGTGCGCCGGGTTCTGCTACGCCCTGGGCACGGCCGCCGACCTGGTCCGCGCCGGGAGCTCCCGCCGGGTCCTCGTCATCGGCGCCGAGAAGCTGTCGGACTGGCTGGACTGGGACGACCGCTCCACCGCGATCATCTTCGCCGACGGGGCGGGCGCCGCGGTCGTGGGCGCGGCCGACGACGCGGAGTCCGTCGGCATCGGGCCGGTGGCCTGGGGCAGCGCGGGCGACCTCGCCCAGGCGATCAACATCCACCACGACCGCCGCTCGCGGGCGGGCGGGGCGCTGCACCAGGAGGGCCAGACGGTCTTCCGCTGGGCCACCACCCAGATCGCGCCGGTCGCGCTACGGGCGATCGAGATGGCCGGGCTCACCCCGGCCGACATCGACGTCCTGGTGCCCCACCAGGCCAACCTGCGCATCGTCGAGGCGGTCGCGAAGCGGCTGCGCAAGCACGGCGCCCGCGAGGACATGCGGGTGGCCGACGACATCGTCCACTCGGGCAACACCTCGTCCGCCTCCATCCCCCTGGCGCTGGACCACATGCGCGCCGAGGGCCGGGTGCGCTCCGGCGAGACCGTCCTGCTCGTAGGCTTCGGCGCGGGCCTGTCCTACGCCGGTCAGGTCGTCCGCTTCCCGTGACCGCACTCCACCCAGGTTTCCCCACAAGAAGGAGCACGTCTGATGGCTGACAACGCCGAGATCCTTGCCGGCCTCGCCGAGATCGTCGAGGAGGTCGCCGGCATCCTCGACATCGACTCGCTGTCGATGGTGGAGATCGCCGTGCAGGCCGAGGACAAGTTCGGCGTGAAGATCCCCGACGACCAGCTGGCCGAGCTCAAGACGGTCGGTGACGCGGTGGACTACATCGCGAAGAACCAGTGACGGCAGGCAGCCCCGTCGAGGTCGTCGTCACCGGGCTCGGGGCCACCACCCCGCTCGGCGGCGACGTCACGTCCACCTGGGAGGCCCTGCTCGCCGGCAAGAGCGGCGTGCGCCGGATCGACGACGACGAGCACGAGTGGGTCACCCGGCACGACCTGCCGGTGAAGATCGCCTCGCCGCTGGCCGTGTCGCCGCTGGAGACGATCCCGCGGGTGCAGGCGCGCCGGCTGGACCGCTGCGAGCAGGTGGCACTGGTCGCCGCGCGCGAGGCGTGGGCCCACGCGGGCGCGCCGGAGGTCGACCCCGAGCGGCTCGCCGTGGTCATCGGCACGGGCATCGGCGGCGCCGTCACCCTGCTCGACCAGGACGACCTGCTGGAGGGGCCGGGCCTGCGCAAGGTCTCGCCGCTCACCGTGCCGATGCTCATGCCGAACGGGCCCGCGGCCTGGGTCGGCCTGGAGCTCGGGGCGCGGGCCGGGGTGCACGCGCCGGTGTCGGCGTGCGCGTCCGGCGCCGAGGCGATGGCCTGGGCGCTGCGGCTGCTGCGGGCCGGCGAGGTCGACGTGGTGGTGGCCGGGGGCGCGGAGGCGTGCATCACCGGCATCACCGTGGCCGGCTTCGTGCAGGCCCGGACGCTCTCCCAGCGCAACGACGAGCCGGAGCGGGCCTCGCGCCCGTTCGACACCGGCCGCGACGGCTTCGTCCTCGGCGAGGGCGCGGGCATCGTCGTGCTGGAGCGGGCGGACTTCGCCGCCGCCCGCGGTGCCACCGTGCACGGGCGGCTCGCCGGGGCCGGGATCTCGGCCGACGCGTACCACATCACCGGGCCCGAGCCCGAGGGCGTGGGCCAGTCGGCCGCCATCCGCAAGTCGCTGGCCAGCGCGGGGATCTCCGCGTCCGACGTCACGCACGTCAACTGCCACGCCACCTCCACGGTGGCCGGCGACGTCGGCGAGACCCGGGCCGTGCGCAAGGCGCTGGGCGAGCACCCGGTGCTGACGGCGCCGAAGTCGGCCCTGGGCCACCTCGTCGGGGCCGCGGGCGCGGTCGAGAGCATCATCACGCTGCTCTCGATCAAGGAGGGCATCGTGCCCGCCACGCTCAACCTCGAGGACAAGGACCCCGGCGTCGAGCTCGACGTCGTGGCCGGTGAGCCCCGCAAGATGGAGATCACGGCCGCGGTGAACGATTCGTTCGGGTTCGGCGGCCACAACGTCGCGCTGACGTTCACCCGCTGAGTCCTGCCCGGCCGGAGTTGCAGCAAAGCCACTTTCACGCCATCTCGTTGCGTGAAAGTGGCTTTGCTGCAACCGGGGGGCGTGGGTCAGCAGGGGGTCGGCAGGGAGCTGCCGGCGCCGGTCTGCTCGATCCGCGGGGGCTCGCCGCTCATCGGCAGCGAGCTGCGCCAGCACACCCGCTCCGAACGGGCCGCCTCCGGGGCGGCGTCGAGGCTCTGGGTGCTGACGAACCGCACCCGCACGAGCACCCGCCTGCCGGGCAGGTCGTCGATCCGGTCGATCCGGATCGTGCCGTCGCGCGTGGTCGCGTAGGCCGCGGCGAAGTCCTCCTCGGGGAGGGCGGCGCTGCGCTCGGGCGCGACCGTGTCCGCCCACGCCGCCCAGTCCCGGGCGTTGATCGCGTCGTAGTGGGCCTGCAGCTGCTCGCGGACCAGCGCGGCGGTCGGGTGGGTGCGGGCGTCGGCCGACAGCTCCACCACGGCGCTCCCGGCGCCCTCGGCGGGCAGCGCCCGCGCCTCGCGCAGCGGGGCGGGGCGCGGCGTGAGCGGCTCGCCGCGGGTCGCGAACGCGAGCACGACGCCGCCGAGCAGCGCGACGATCAGGAGCACGGGCGGCGCCCACCGCGTCATCGGTCCCACGGGGGTCAGTGTGCCCGACGGCGCTCAGCCCACCCGGTGCAGCCAGGTCACCGGGGCGCCGTCCCCGGCCAGGCGGAACGGCTCGAGGGCCTCGTCCCACGCGCTGCCGAGCAGGTCCTCCAGCCGCGAGGGCAGCTGCCCGGGCGTCGAGGAGGCCATGAGGGCCCGCAGCCGGTCCTCGGACAGGACGATGTCGCCGTTGGCGCTGGTCCGCCCGTTCCACAGGCCGAGCGTCGGGACGTGGCAGAACCGCTCGCCGTCCACGCCGGGGGACGGCTCCTCGGTCACCTCGAAGCGCAGCATCGGCCAGGCGCGCAGCGCACCGGCCAGCGCCCCGCCGCTGCCGGCGGGGGCGGTCCAGGTGCACTCCGCGCGCATCTGGCCGGGCACCGCCGCCTGGGGCGTCCAGTGCAGGCTCACCCGTTCTCCGAGCACGCCGGAGATCGCCCACTCGACGTGCGGGCAGACCGCAGTCGGCGACGAGTGGACGAAGACCACGCCGCGTGCGTTCACTGCAGACCTCCAACGTCGACGAGGATCGTCTTCCCCTACGTCCTCGCGCCGTGGCGTCCTGCTGGTGAAACCGGGGTTGTGTATCGGGGTCGGGAGCGGATGTCGGTGATCAGTCTGCCCGGTCCGGGCCGCGGGGGCCAGCAGCGCTGGTCGCGACGGCGTGTCGCGGCGGGAGGGGCCTCCCGGCGGGCTCAGCCGCGGAGGACGGGCGCGCCGTCGGTGTAGGTGCTGCCCCGCTCGTGCACCGCGGCCGGCAGCCGCAGCGGCGCCCGCCCGGCGTCACGGGCGAACCGGTTGTCCACCAGCTCGACGTCGGGCGCGGCCGGCCCCGGCTGCACGACCGAGTACTCGCCACCCCCCAGCACGTTGTCCCGGAGCACGATCGGGCCGTCGCCCGCGCGGCCCGGGGCGTCCTCGTCCGGGGCGATGCGCACCGCGCTGCCGTGCGCCTGCCCCATCCGCACCGTCGTGCCCTCGACGACGACGTCACCGGCGCGCACGTCGACACCGTCGATCCCGGTGCCCGGCTCGAAGCGGGACAGCACGCTGGAGATCAGCCGGCAGCCCCGCCCGGCGTGCACCCCGTCGCCGGCCACGCCGACGACCTCCACGCGCTCCGCGGTCCACCGCGAGCCGCCCAGCGCGGCCTCGGCGAACCGACCGGTGATCGTCGAGTCCTGCACGCGCACGGTGCCCTCGCCCTGGGTGAGGACGCCGTAGTCGGTGCTGCCGTCGCCGGTGATCCGGCTGCGCTGCACCACCACGCCGGGGGCGGTGACGACCAGCCCGCCGCGCAGGTCCCAGCCGTCGATCAGCGCGCCGGGCACGTCGATCGTGAGCGGGCCGGGGGTGTCGGCGGCCTCGGGGCACAGCCGCAGGCCGGTCGGCAGGCCGACGCTGCCGCGCTCGGGCGCGGTCCACTCCCCGGTGAGCGAGCAGGACAGGTCCGTCGACGCCCCGGCGGCCGGCGCGATCGACACCTCCGCCGGACCGGCCGGGCCCGCGGCGCCGTCGGTGGCCACGACGATCCCGCCGACGCCCAGGGCGGCGGCGCAGAGCGCGAGCACCAGACGGCCCGTGACGGCAGGCGACACGCCGTGAGCGTAGGGCCGAACGGGCTAGCCGCCACGGCGGGGTCCTACCGAGAGTGAATCGTTATGACGTTGTGTAGTGATCGACGCCGTCCTGCGACCCGTGCGCGACGGCGCCGCGCTCGACCAGGACCTCGAGGTGCGCCTGCGTCTCGAGCACGGCGAGCATCGCGTTGAACGGGTCCATGTCCGGCAGCCGGCGCTCGTGGCGGGTCCACGTCAGGGCGCCGGCCACGTCGTGGGCGGTGGACCGGCCCTCCCCCACGGCGGTGAGCGTGGCGTCGAGCCGGTCGGCGTGGTGGGCGAGCAGGGCGTCGACCCGCTCGTGCACGCGCATCCCGACCGGGCCGTGGGCCGGGAGCAGCGCGGCGTCCTTGCGGGAGCGCACGAGGTGCAGCGAGGACAGGAAGCTCGCCAGCGGCGAGGGCGCGGGCAGCGCCTCGAAGCCGATCGAGGGGGTGATCCGGGGCAGCACGTGGTCGCCCGCGAAGAGCAGGCCGGCGGCGTCGTCGGCGAACACCACGTGCCCGCGGGTGTGCCCGGGCGTCGCCACGGCGGTGAGCAGTCCGTCGCCGACGGCGATCTCCGCCCCGTCGTCGAGCCAGCGGTCCGGCAGCTCCCACTCGCTGACGTTCCCGGGCTCCGGCCGGCTCGCGAGGATCGTGCGGACGAGGGCGTCGGCGCCGGCCCGCCGCAGCCGGGTCATGTGCGCGTCGAACGGGCTGCCGTCCTCGCGCAGGATCTCCTCCAGACCGGGCTGCTCGCCCCGGCCCAGCGCCACCTCCGCCCCGAACTCCCGGCGCAGCGCGATCGCCTGCGTGTAGTGGTCGCGGTGCTGGTGGGTGACGAGGAAGCGGCGCACGTCGGCGAAGCCCGCACCGAGCCGGGCCAGCGCGGCGCCGAGCAGCTCGCGCGACTCGGCCAGCGACCATCCCGAGTCGATCAGCGTCCAGCCGTCGCGGTCGGGCAGCGCGTAGACGTTGACGGCCCGGAGCCCGTCCTGGGGCAGCGGGAGCGGGATGCGGTAGACGCCGGGGGCGCACCGGAACACCCCGGGAGCGGTCCAGTCGCCGTCGGGGTCGTCGTCTGCGATCACCGCCCGACCCTATGCCGTCACCGGGGCGGTCACCGGGTGGCACAGGACCACCCGTCGGGCACGCCGACGTACCCCGGAGGGTGAGGCCTGCTGGTCTAGCGTCACTCCCCGAGAGCGGTCGGGACGAAGGGGCGGGGCCAGTGATGGGTGCGGAGGACGTGGGTGCGTTCCTCACGGTGGCCGAGGTCGCCGAGCGGATGCGGGTGTCCAAGATGACGGTCTACCGGCTGGTGCACAGCGGCGAGCTGCCTGCCGTGCGCTTCGGGCGCTCGTTCCGGGTGCAGCGCGGCGCGGTGGACGAGCTCATCAGCGCGGCCCGGTTCGAGGCCGGCTGAGCCGTACTGCACCATCGGGGCGTGCAGCGCCAGGTCTCGGCATTCCTCGAACTCGACGTCACCTCCCCCGCGCGGCTCGTCTGCGCCCTGTCCGTCGCGGGCGCCGCGCAGGAGGAGCTGACGGTCGCCGTCGACGACGCCCCCGTGCCCTGGCGCGAGGTGGCGGCCCCGCACGGCGGCCGGCTGCACGTCCTCGACGCCCCCGTCGGCCGGCTGCTGCTGCAGTACACGGCCACCGTCGACGGCCGGATCGCGGTGCCCGACGCCGGGGAGATCGACCGGATCGTCGCGCTGCGGCCCAGCCGCTACTGCCCGGCGGACAAGCTGCTCGGCATCGCCGGTGCCGAGTTCGACGGCATCGACGACCCCGGCGAGATCGTGCAGGCGGTGCGGGACTGGGTGCACCGGCGGCTGGCCTACGTCGGCGGCGCGAGCGGGCCCACCGACGACGCGGTCGACACCCTGCTGCTCGGGCAGGGCGTGTGCCGCGACTACGCGCACCTGGTGATCGCCCTGCTCCGCGCGCGCGACGTGCCCGCCCGGCTCGCCGCCGTCTACGCCCCCGGCCTGGAGCCGATGGACTTCCACGCCGTCGTCGAGGCCTGGGTGGACGGCGGGTGGCGGCTCGTCGACGCCACCGGCCTGGCCCCGCGCGCGTCGATGCTGCGGATCGCGACCGGGGCCGACGCGGCGGACACGGCGTTCCTGTCCACCCACGACGGCACCGCCGACCTGGTGTCGGTGGGCGTCACGGCCGTGGTGGACACCCTCCCCGAGGAGGACCCGGCCGCCGTGGTGCACCTGACCTGAGCCCGGCCCGGCGCGCCGCGGTCCCGCGGCGCGCCGGGCGGACGGCTCAGCTGCAGCCGCTGGTGCTGCCGCAGCCCTCGCACAGGTAGCAGGAGCCGGCGGGGCGCATCTTCGTGCCGCAGGTCATGCACAGCGGCGCGTCCGCGGCCTTGCCCATGCGCAGCTCCAGCAGCTCGGTGGAGCTGCCGACCTCCACCGGGGCCTTCGAGACCCCCGCCGGGGCGGCCGGGACGACCTGCTCGGTCTCGACGCCCTGCCGCAGGCCCTCGACGTCGACCATCTCGCCGTACTGGTCGGCCACCTGCGCGGTGCGCTCGTCGGCGGAGAAGATGCCGAGCTGCGCGCGCTTCTCGTAGGGCAGGTGGTCCAGCGCGAGGCGGCGGAACAGGTAGTCCAGCACGCTGGTGGCGATCCGGACGTCCGGGTCGTCGGTCATGCCGGCGGGCTCGAAGCGCAGGTTGGAGAACTTCGAGACGTAGAACTCCAGCGGGATGCCGTACTGCAGGCCCACCGAGATGGACATCGAGAACGCGTCCATCACGCCGGACAGCGTGGAGCCCTGCTTGCCGAGCTTGACGAAGATCTCGCCCAGGCCGTCGTCGGGGTAGGAGCCCGCGGTGAGGTAGCCCTCCGCGCCGCCGACGGTGAACGAGACGGTCTCGCTGGGGCGCTTCTTGGGCAGGCGCCGCCGTATCGGCCGCTGCTCCACCACGACCTGCGGCTTCTCCTCGACGCGCGCGGACTTGCCCGCCGAGAGCGGCTGGCCGACCTTGCAGTTGTCGCGGTAGATCGCGAGCGCCTTCAGGCCGAGCTTCCAGCCCTCCATGTAGACGCGCTCGACGTCCTCGACGGTGGCCGACTCCGGCATGTTCACCGTCTTGGAGATCGCGCCGGACAGGAACGGCTGCACCGCGGCCATCATCCGGACGTGGCCCATCGCGGGGATGACCCGCTCGCCCATCGCGCAGTCGAACACCTCGTAGTGCTCGGGGTGCAGGGCGGGGGCGTCGACGACGTGGCCGTGCTCGGCGACGTAGGACACGATCGCCTCGGCCTGCTCGGGCTGGTAGCCGAGCTTCGCCAGCGCCCGCGGCACCGTCTGGTTGACGATCTGCATCGACCCGCCGCCGACCAGCTTCTTGAACTTGACCAGCGCCAGGTCGGGCTCGATGCCGGTGGTGTCGCAGTCCATCATCAGGCCGATGGTGCCGGTGGGCGCGAGCACCGAGGCCTGCGCGTTGCGCCAGCCGTTGCGCTCGCCGATCGCGAGGCAGTCCTTCCAGGCGATCGTGGCCAGCTTGTGCACGCCGCTGCTCGCCGGGAAGGTGCGCACGTCGTCGTTGGCGGCGGCGTGCTTGCGCATGACCCGCTGGTGGGCGGCGGCGTTGCGGGCGTAGCCCTCGTACGGGCCGACGACGCCGGCCAGCTCAGCGGAGCGCTTGTAGGACGCGCCGGTCATCAGCGAGGTGATGGCCGCGGCCAGCGCGCGGCCGCCCTCGGAGTCGTAGGCGTGCCCGGTGGCCATGAGCAGCGCGCCGAGGTTGGCGTAGCCGATGCCGAGCTGGCGGAAC
>JAPLAT010000633.1 GCA_026393175.1 Pseudonocardiales bacterium | reverse complement strand
CCCGCTGCCAGCGCGAGGCGAGGAACCCCATCACGGTCACGACGAGGAACAGGATCGTGAAGACGATCAGCTCCGGCCACTGGATCACCGGGCCACCCCCTCGTCGAGGTCGTCGACGTCACCGGCGGGACCGGGCGCGATCGGGGCGGGACCGTCCGCCGTCTTCACGTAGACGATCGCGACGCACAGGACGCCGACCGGCACCCAGGCGAACTGGGACCAGTAGAAGAACGGCATCCCGAACAGCTCGGGCTCGATCGAGTTGTACCAGGGCGTGACGAGCATGAGGAAGGGGACGAGGAGCAGGAGGTTCCACGCGTTCCAGCGCAGCCCCTCCGTCTCGGTCCCTGATCGGGCTGTCGGCTCTGACATGGGGTCTCCCGCTGGGTCGCAGCTCTCGACGGACCACGGGATCCTAGGTCGGGCTCCCCCGTTCGGGCGACGGCCGGGTGGTGCAGAAAGGCCACCTCCACGCGACGGGACGGCGTGGAGGTGGCCTACCTGCGAGCGGGGCGGGGGAGGTCAGGCGCCGAGGCGCAGCTTGAGGGCCTCCAGCTCGTCGCGCATGGACGTCGGCAGGTTGTCGCCGATGGTGTCGAACCACTCCTCGATGAGCGGCAGCTCCGCCTTCCACTCCTCGACGTCGACGGCCAGGGCGGCCTCGATGTCGGCGAGCGGGGCGTCGAGGCCCTCGAGGTCCATCTGGTCGGCGGTCGGGACGTAGCCGATCGCGGTCTCGGTGGCCGCGGCCGTGCCCTCCATGCGCTCGATGCACCACTTGAGCACGCGGCTGTTCTCGCCGAACCCGGGCCACAGGAACTGGCCCTCGTCGCCGCGGCGGAACCAGTTCACGTAGAAGATCTTGGGCAGCTTGTCGGCGTCCGCGCCCTTGCCGACGTTCACCCAGTGCTGGAAGTACTCGCCGGCGTTGTAGCCCAGGAAGGGCAGCATCGCCATCGGGTCGCGGCGGACCTCGCCCAGCCCGCCCTTGGCCGCCGCCGTCTTCTCGCTCGACATGGTGGCGCCCATGAACGTGCCGTGCTGCCAGTCGCGCGCCTCGGTGACGAGCGGGACCGTGGTCTTGCGCCGCCCGCCGAACAGGATCGCCGAGATCGGGACGCCCTTCGGGTCCTCCCACTCCGGCGCGACGACCGGGCACTGCGCGATCGGCGTGGTGTAGCGGGAGTTCGGGTGCGCGGCGGGCGTGCCGGACTCCGGGGTCCAGTCCTCGCCGGTCCACGACGTGAGGTGTTGCGGGTCGCCCTCCAGCCCCTCCCACCAGACGTCGCCGTCGTCGGTGAGCGCGACGTTCGTGAAGAGCGAGTTGCCCTTCTCGATCGTCTTCATCGCGTTCGGGTTGGTCTTCCAGTTGGTGCCCGGCGCGACGCCGAAGAAGCCGTACTCCGGGTTGACGGCGTAGAGCCGGCCGTCCTCGCCGAAGCGCATCCAGGCGATGTCGTCGCCGACGGTCTCGGCGCGCCATCCGGGAATGGTCGGCTGCAGCATCGCGAGGTTGGTCTTGCCGCACGCGGAGGGGAATGCGGCGGCGACGTAGTACGCCTTCTCCTCGGGGGAGATCAGCTTGAGGATGAGCATGTGCTCGGCGAGCCAGCCCTCGTCGTGGGCGATGGCCGACGCGATCCGCAGCGCGTAGCACTTCTTGCCCAGCAGCGCGTTGCCGCCGTACCCGGAACCGAAGCTCCAGATCTCGCGGGTCTCCGGGAAGTGCGATATGTACTTGGTCTCGTTGCAGGGCCACGCGACGTCGGCCTGGCCCGGCTCGAGCGGGGCGCCGACGGAGTGCAGCGCCTTGACGAACGTGTCCGCGCGGTCCTCGAACAGCGGCAGGACGGTCGCACCCATTCGCGTCATGATCTTCATCGACGCGACGACGTACTCCGAGTCGGTGATCTCCACACCGAGCATCGGCGGGTCGGCGTCCAAGGGGCCCATGCAGAACGGGATGACGTACATCGTGCGACCGCGCATACATCCGCGGTACAGATCCGACATCGTCGACTTCATCTCCGACGGCGCCATCCAGTTGTTCGTCGGACCCGCACCCGACTCCTCGAGCGAACAGATGAACGTGCGCTCCTCGACTCGCGCGACGTCATCGGGATCGGAGACCGCCCAGAACGAATTCGGTTTCTTCTCGAGCCGGGTGAACGTTCCCGCCTCGACCAGCGCGCTGGTCATGCGGTCCCACTCCTCGTCGGACCCGTCGACCCAGACGACCCGGTCAGGCGTGGTGAGCTCGGCCACCTCCCGGACCCAGGACAGCAGGTGCGTGTTCCCGGTCGGTGCGTGATCGAGGCCTGGCACGGTCGCTGTGGTCATGTCGTCTCCCTCGCCGGTTCTGCGGGAATGCTGCGGCCCACCCGTTCTCGCTGGCTCGGGAGCGGGTGGGCGTGTCGAAGATGAAAACCGACGGTACCGGCGGTCCGTGCCTTTCCCCACCGCTGGGCGCTGTCGATTCACTCACAAGACCGATCCAGCTAATCGATTCAGAACAGGTCAGGTGCCCCTTTTCCCGCTGACCGTGCATGGTGACGAGGGCAACCGGGTAGCCCCTGGGCGAGACCTGGACCACTGCCCCGGCCCTGCGTACCGTTCTGTCCGGGTTCGTGGTGCGCGCCGCGCCCGTCGGAGGGACTGTCGTGTCGGACACAACCATGTACATCACGCTGCTGGTGGTGGCCGTCGCGCTGACGTTCCTCGTCGGCCGGCTGCTCGTCACCGCCGGGGAACCGTTCCTGCAGGAGGTGTTCGAGGAGCGGTCGGTGACCCGCTCGGTGAACCTGCTGCTGTCGGTGCTGTTCCACCTCATCACCCTCGGCGTCCTCGCGATCATCTCGGTGATCGACCTCGGCGACTCGATGGAACCGCTGCAGCAGTTCATCCTGCGGCTCGGCGTGGTGCTGCTGATCCTCGGCGTCTCCTACGGCATCTCGATGCTGGTGCTCATCCGCGTGCGGGAGCGGCGCCGGGCGGCGCAGATCTCCGAGGAGGTCCAGGAGCGCCTCGCCGAGCGGTCGGCACCGGCGCCCAGGCCCATCGTCGAGCCCACCACGCAGCCCAAGCAGCTGTAGCGGCGCGGGGTGCTGCGGCTCCCCGCACCCTGTCTGGTCGTCCTCGTCGGCCCGGCCGGGTCGGGCAAGTCCACCTGGGCGGCCGAGCACTTCGGGCCCGACCAGGTCGTGTCCACGGACCGGCTGCGCGCGGTGGTCGGCGCCGGTGAGGACGACATCGCGGCGAGCGCCGACGCGTTCGCGCTGGCCGACGAGATCGTCGCCCGGCGCACGGCGAGGGGGCTGACGACCGTCGTCGACGCGACGGCGCTGGACCCGGCCGTGCGCGCCGTGCGGCTCGCCACGGCCCGGGCCCACGGCGTCGCGTGCGTCGCCGTCGCGTTCGACGTCCCGGCCGCGCAGTGCCGCGCCCGCAACCGCGCCCGCCCGTACCCGGTCCCGGCCGCCGCCCTGACCGCCCAGCTGCGGGCCTGGCCCGCCGTGCGCGACGCGCTGCCGCACGAGGGCTTCGATGCCGTGCTCGCCCCGCAGCCGGTGCGGGTGGTGCCGCCCGCGTTCGCCGCGAGCGCGGCGGCGGAGCACCGGCAGCACGAGCGGCCCACCGGCCTGCGGTTCGCGCTGCACCTGGGCGAGTTCCCCGGCGGCGCGGCCGGGCTGCGGCCGCGGCTGCGGGACGTCGCGCACGCCGCGGAGGCCGCCGGGTTCGACGCCGTGCACGTGATGGACCACTACCGGCAGATCCCGCAGATCGGCCGGTCGTGGGACGACTTCCTGGAGGGCTGGACCACCCTGGCCTGGCTGGCCGCGTGCACCGACCGGGTGCGGCTGGGCACGCTCGTCAGCGCCGTGACGCACCGGACCGTCCCCCAGCTCGCCCGCATCGTCGCCACGTTGGACGTGCTCAGCGGCGGCCGGGCCGTCTGCGGCATCGGGCTGGGCTGGTACGGCGCCGAGCACCGCGCCGTCGGGCTGCCGTTCCCGCCGGTCGCCGAGCGGTACGCGCTGCTGGAGGACGCGCTCGTCGCGCTGCCGGTGCTGTGGGGGCCGGGCGGCAAGCCGTTCCGCGGGGCGGTGCTCGACCTGCCCGACACCGCCGGCTACCCGCGCCCCCTGCAGGAGCGCGTGCCGATCGTGCTCGGCGGCGGCGGGGAGCGGCGGACCCTACGGCTGGCGGCCCGCCACGCCGACGCCGCGAACGTGCTCGGCGACCTCGCCACCGTCGCGCGGAAGGCGCGGGTGCTGCGCGCGCACTGCGCCGAGGCGGGCCGGGAGGTCGAGCTGACCCACCTCACGACGGCGGTGGTGGGCGCGGACGGGGCGGAGGTCGACCGCGAGGTCGCCCGGCTGCGCCCCCGCGGGGCCGACCCGGCCCGGTTCGCCGCGGCCGTCCACGCCGGGACCGTCGGCGAGCAGGTCGGCCGGTTCCGCGAGCTGGCCGAGGCGGGGGTGGCGGAGGTGTCGGTCCGGCTGCCGGGCCTGGCCGACCCCGGCCCGATCGAGCGCTTCGCCCCGGTGATCGCGGCGTTCCGCCCCTGAGCGCGCGGCCCCGGATTGCAGCAAAGCCACTTTCACGCAAGGAGCTTGCGTGAAAGTGGCTTTGCTGCAACGGGGGGTGGGGTCAGCGCAGG
The DNA here is from genome assembly GCA_026393175.1 of Pseudonocardiales bacterium. GTDB lineage: Bacteria > Actinomycetota > Actinomycetes > Mycobacteriales > Pseudonocardiaceae > Pseudonocardia. Next base: position 7,377 of record JAPLAT010000633.1, on the reverse strand, counting down.
CCCACCCGCACCGCGACGGCCACCGCGACCAGCACCGCCGCCCCGACCAGCGCGGTCACGTGCACCCCGCCGGTGAAGGCGGCCTGGGCGTCGGCCAGCAGCAGGGCCCCGTCGAAGCCGCCGACGCGGTCCGCCGCGGTCACGGCGCCGCCGAGGGTCTCCCGGGCCGCGCCGGCCAGCACCGGCCCGACGCCCCCCGGCACGTCGACGTGGGCCCGGTAGGCGGCGGCGAGCACGCTGCCCAGCACCGCCGTGCCGAGGACGGCGCCGATCTCGTAGGCTGTCTCGGACAGCGCGGACGCCGCTCCCGCCCGCTCCGGCGGCGCGGCGGCGAGGATCGCGTCGTTGGTGATCGTCTCCGACAGGCCGATCCCGGCCCCGACGAGCACGGCCGCCACCCCCAGCAGCGCGGTGCCCGCGGGCCCGCCCAGCAGCACGGTGAGCAGGAAGCCCGCCGCGGCGAGCAGCAGCCCGGCAGGCACGAGCGTGCGCAGCGGGAACCGCCGGGCCAGCCGCGCGGCCGCCAGCCCGGCGACCATCGTGATGGCGAACCCGGGCAGCAGCACCACCCCGGCGTCGAGCGGCGACAGGCCCGCCACGAGCAGCAGGTACTGGGCGGCGAAGAACAGCAGCCCGGTCAGCGCGAACATCGTCGTCGCGTTGGCCAGCGCCGAGAGCCGCAGGACGGGCGAGGCGAACAGGCCGACGTCGAGCAGCGGCTCCTCGCCCGCCGCGAGCCGGGCCCTGGCCCGGCGGACGAACAGCACGGCCGCCCCGGCCCCCACCATCAGCGCCAGCCCGGCGCTCCCCGACACGCCGTCGTGCGCGACGATCTTGATCGCCAGCACGGTCGGCACCATCGCCAGCAGGGACAGCAGCACGCCGTACGGGTCGAGCCGGCCCGGGCGCTCCTGCCGCGACTCGGGCAGGACGAGCGCGCCGAGCACCAGGAGCACGACCATCACCGGCACGTTGACCAGGAAGATCGCGTTCCAGTCGAAGTGCTCGAGCAGCACCCCGCCGACGATCGGCCCGAGCGCCGCGCCCGCGGCGAACCCGGTCGCCCAGATCGCGACGGCGAGCCGGCGCTGGGTCCGGTCGAGGAACAGCGTCCGCAGCAGGGCGAGCGTCGCGGGCATGAGCATCGCGCCGAAGAAGCCCAGCAGCGCCCGGGCGGCGATCAGCGCGACGGCGTCGGTGGCGAACGTCGCGGCCAGCGAGACCGCGCCGAAGCCGGCGACGCCGATGAGCAGGGTGCGCCGCCGTCCGATCCGGTCGCCCAGGGTGCCCATGGTGACGAGCAGCCCGGCCAGGACGAGCGGGTAGACGTCGACGATCCACAGCTGCTGGTCGGCCGTCGGCCCGAGCGCGGCGCTGATCGCGGGCAGCGCGAAGCCCAGGACGGTGTTGTCGATCGCCACCAGGAGGGTGGGCAGGAACAGGACGGCCAGGCCGAGCCACTCGCGGCGGCCGGCCCGGGGAGCCAGGACGGTCACGGAACCACCTTTCTATACCGTCTAGACGGTACAGTTCGATCACGGTTCCTCTTCCCGGCCGAAGGGTGTGCTTCGCCACCCACCACTAGGCTCGGCCGATGGCAGGTGCCCGCGACCGCGTCCTCGACGCGTACGAGACGCTCCTCATCGACCACGGCGCGGGCGCGGTCACGCTCGACGCCGTCGCCGCCGAGGCCGGGGTCTCCAAGGGCGGGCTGCTCTACCACTTCGCCTCCAAGGACGCACTGGTCAGCGGCCTGCTCGACCGGCTGCGCGAGCGCAGCGCCGCCGACGCCGACGCCATCCGCTCGGCGCCGGACGGGGCCGTCGCCTACTACGTCCGCACGTCGGCGCCGGGCGGCGGCGTGCCCGGCGGCGTCACCCGCACCTACCTCGCGGTCCTGCGCATCGCCGACGGCACGGAGACCGGGAGGGCGGTCCGCGACGCGCTGGCCGCCGTCGACGCCGACGCCTTCGCCGCCCTGCGCGCGGAGCTGCACGACCCGGTGCTGGCCTGGCTCGCCCAGCTCGTCGGTGACGGGCTCTACCTGCGCACGCTCACCGGCACGCCGCTGCCCGCCGGGATCGGCGTGGAGGACCTCCTGACCCGGATGCGGGCCTACCTCGACGCCGTCGGCTGACGCACCCGCTCAGGGCGCCAGCGCGGCGGCCACCGGGGCCACCCACGGCGACCACGCCGCCTCCACCACGGCCCGCGCGAACGTCCAGCGCAGCGCCCGGTCCGGGTCCAGGCCGGTGAGCCCGGCGACCCGGCGGACCGTCCCGCGCGGGTCGGCGGTCATCCGCTCCGGCTCGTTCAGCAGGTGCTGCAGCAGGTCGTAGCAGCGGTCGCCGACGTACGGCTTGGGGTCGATGAGCCGCCACCCGCCGGCGTGGGCCAGGACGTTGCCCGCGTGCAGGTCGGTGACCAGCAGGAACCGCTCGTCGCTGTCCCGGGGCAGGGCCCGGAACAGCGCCAGCCCGGCCCGGACGAGCCCGGGGTCGAGCGGGTGCGGCCCGGCCTCGACCTCGTCGGCCCACAGGTCGCACAGCGCCGCGAGCGGCCGGAACGGGTGGCCGGGCGCGGGCTCGTGCCACAGCGTGCCCAGCAGGTCGGCGAGCACCGCGTCCTGCTGCGGGCCCGCGAGCCGCGCCCCCAGCGGGGTGCCCAGCCGGCACCGCTCCAGCAGGAGGGCGCTCGTCCGCCCGTCGCGCCAGGTGGCGTGCACGGTCACCGCGCCGCGCCCGGCCCACGCCCGCAACCCGTCGGCCTCGTGCTCGTCCTCGGGATGACGCCACGCCACCCTGAGCACGCGGTCGGGGCCGGCCGGGGCGACCCAGGCGGTCTGCCCGCCGGGCTGGAACGGCGCGCCGAGGGTCGACGACCAGGCCGCCGCGCGCTCGGCGACCGTCCCCGGCAGCCCGTCGAGCCAGTCCCGCTGCTCCGCGGAGCCGTGCTCGGCGACGGCCCGGACGAGGGCGTGCGGCAGCCGCACGCTCCCGGTCACCGGCCTACCCGAAGAGCCACCGCGACCCGGTGCGCCCCGCGGGCTCGGGAACGGCGCCGACCGCGGAGCGGGCGATGACCGGCAGCGGCACGGGCAGCCGGTGCGTCGTGACGTTCCAGTAGCGGCCCTCCGGGTCGCCTGCCCGCCAGGCGTTCGCCAGCCGCGTCGTCGCCTCCGCGTCGGCCCGCCGCCGGGGGCGCGGCCGCATGCCGCAGCGCTCGCGGATCTCGCGGTCCAGCGCGCGCCAGGCGTCGTCCGCCGTGGTGTGCACGCTCACCGTCGGCTCGCCGTCGGCCTGCCCCACCAGCAGGGTGTAGGCGCTGACCATCTCGTAGGACACGGACACGCCCTTCCTCGCTCGTACCGGTTTCCCGCGACGTCGTCGGCGCGCCCGCACAGTCAACGGCAGGCCCCCGCCGCGGGTGTGCCGCGCCACGCCGGGGTGCGCCGGGCGGTCCCGGGGCGTCGCCGGGGGCGGGCGTCAGGCGTCGTCGAGCGCCTCGACGATGCGGATGTCGCGCTCGGCGGCGTCGCCCAGCGCGGCGAGGGCCTCCTGGTAGCCGGGGCTGTGGTACGCGGCCACCGCGGCCTCCACGCTGGGGAACTCGATCAGCGTCGTGCGCTCGGTGCGCCCGGACTCGAACGCCGCGGCCGCGGGGCCCCTGGCGAGGAAGCGCCCCCCGGCGGCGCGCATCGCCGGCCCGGCGAGCTCGGCGTAGGCGGCGAGCCGCTCGGGATCGGAGACGGAGCGGAACGTGTTGACCCAGTAGGCGCGCGGCACGGGTCCATCCTGGCCCCGGTCAGCGGCCCAGCGACACCGAGGACATCGTGAACTCCGGCACCCGGACGGCGGGCATCGCCGTGCGGGTGAACCAGTCCTTCCACTCCCGGGGCAGCGTCCGGGCGGTGTCGCCGACGTCGACGGCCTGGCGCAGGACGTCGAGCGGGGAGTGGTTGAACCGGAAGTTGTGGTCGACCTCGCCGACGACCTCCCCGCCCTCCACGAGGTACACCCCGTCCCGGGTCAGGCCGGTGAGCAGCAGCGTCTCGGGGTCGACGAGCCGGATGTACCAGAGGCAGGTGAGCAGCAGCCCGCGCCCGACGCGGCCGGCGACGTCGTCGAGCGACCCGCCCGTGCCGCCGGTGAGCAGCAGGTTGTCCCCGGGCGGGGTGAACTCCGTGCCGAACTCCGCGGCCTCGGCCCGGGAGTAGGCGAGCTCGCCGACGGCGCCGTCGCGGATCCACTCGACGCGCCGGGTGGGGGCGCCGTTGTCGAAGACGCTGATCGCGTCGCCCGACCGGGTGGCGGTGAGGAAGGGCTCGTACTCCAGGCCCGGCGCGGCCGGGTCGGAGGCGAGCGTGAGCGGCAGGGCGGTGAGCCGCTCGCCGACGCGGGGCCCGTCCGGCCCGGCGAGCGCGCTGCGGCCCTCCTGCGCGGGGCGCCCGTCCATCGACCAGGCCAGGTAGATGAGCAGGTCGGCGACGGCCGAGGGCGGCAGCACCGTGTCGTAGCGGCCCGCGGGCAGCTCGACCCGCCGCGCCCCCCACTCCAGGCGCCGCGCCGCCTGCGCCGCGAGGTCCACCACGTCCACGTCGGCGAAGTCGGCGGTGGACGCGCCGACCCAGGCCGAGCCGGACAGGTCCGGCGTCTTCGCGTTGAGCTCGACCGAGCCGGTCGGCTGCACCCAGCGCCGCCGCACCCCGGCCGACGTGCCCAGCCAGGTCGTCACGAGCGCGTGGCTCGCGAACCCGTACTGCCGCTGCGGCCCGGCCAGCACCTCGGCGAGACCGCCTGCGAACCCGCCGAACACGCCGATCGAGGTCTCCGCGGCGTCGTCGTCCCAGGTCGTGTCGCCCGTGGTGGGCCCGGGCAGGTCGGCGGCGTCGCGGGCCGGGCCGGCGTCACGGGCGGAGGCCTCCGCGGCGCGGACCAGGTCCGCGAGCTGTGCGGGGTCGGTGATCGCCACCCCCGACGCGACGACCCCCGCCGCCGTCCCGCCCTCGACGGCCACCAGCGCCACGACGGTGACCTGCGTGGCCGTCGTGTGCCCGTTCGTCGTCATCGTGGAGTTGGCCCAGCGCAGCACCGCCTCGCTGGACGTGCGGACGAGCACGACGCACCCGTGCAGGTGCGCGGCCGCGGCGAGCGTGCGCTCGACGATCTCCTGCGGCCTCACTGCCCCTCCTCGCGGGTGTTGAGCACGGTGACGCCGCGGAACCGGGCCGACGGGCAGCCGTGGCTCACCGCGGCGACCTGCCCCGGCTGGGCCTTGCCGCAGTTCATCGCCCCGTGCAGCACCCAGGTCGACGGGCCGCCGACGGCGTCGAGCGAGCCCCAGAAGTCGGTGGTGGTGGCCTGGTAGGCGACGTCGCGGAGCTGGCCGGCCAGCGCGCCGTCCTCGATCGCGTAGAACCGCTGGCCGGTGAACTGGAAGTTGTAGCGCTGCATGTCGATCGACCAGGACCGGTCGCCGACGACGTAGATCCCGCGGTCCACCCCCGCGATCAGCTCCTCGGTGGTGGTGTCGCGCGCCGGGTCCGGCCGCAGCGACACGTTCGCCATCCGCTGGATCGGCACGTGGTGCGGGGAGTCGGCGAACGCGCAGCCGTTGCTGCGGTCGAGCCCGAGACGCGGGGCGAAGGTGCGGTCGAGCTGGTAGCCGACGAGCGTGCCGTCGCGGACCAGGTCCCACTCGGTGGTGGCGACCCCGTCGTCGTCGTAGCCGATCGTCGCCAGCCCGTGCGGCACCGTCCGGTCGCCCGTGACGTGCATGTGCTCGGAGCCGTAGCGCAGCGTGCCCAGCAGGTCGGGGGTGGCGAAGCTGGACCCGGCGTAGGCCGCCTCGTAGCCGATCGCCCGGTCGTACTCGGTGGCGTGCCCGACCGACTCGTGGATGGTCAGCCACAGGTTGGTGGGGTCGATGACCAGGTCGTACGCCCCCGCCGTGACGCTCGGGGCCTTGGTCTTCTCCGCGAGGAGCCCCGGCAGGCGCGCCAGCTCGTCGTCCCAGTCCCAGCCCTGCCCGCGCAGGTACTCCCAGCCGCGGCCGACGGGCGGGGCGAGCGTGCTCATCGACTCGAAGCCGCCCCCGGCCCGGTCGACGGCGGTGGCGGTGAACGACGGCGCCACCCGCACCCGCTGCTGGGTGGTCGTGGTGCCGGCGAGGTCGGCGTAGAACTTGCACTCCCGCACCTGCGCCACGCCGGCCTGCACGTGGTCGACGCCGTCGGCGGCCAGCAGCCTGCCGCTCCACTCGGTGAGCAGCTCGACCTTCTCCCGGGTCGGGACGGTGAACGGGTCGACCTCGTAGGCGGAGAACCACTCGACGCCCGCGTGCACCGGCTCGCCCGCGCGCTCCACCCGCTCGACGGCCACCGGCGCGAGCGTGCGCGCCACGTCGACGGCCCGCGCGGCGGTGGCGGCGGCCCGGTCCGGGGTGAGCTCGCCGTGCGAGGCGAAGCCCCACACGCCGTCGACGACCACGCGCACGGCCAGCCCGACGACGACGTCGTCGGCCACGCCGGTGACGTGCCCGTCCCGCAGGTCGATCGACTGCGTGACGATCCGCTCGACCCGCACGTCGGCGTGCTGCGCGCCGAGCGCGCGGGCGCGACCGAGCGCGGCGTCGGCGAGGGCGGCCAGCGGCAGGGCCGCGAAGTCGGGGTCCAACCGGGGCATGGGTCCCACCTAATCAGCCGCGCGCCCACCCGGTCCGGTCGACCCGGGAGCACCCTCCTAGTGCCCGCGCAGCAGGCGCAGCAGCACCTCCAGCAGCGACGGCGGGTCCGCGCAGGGGACCTCGACGCCGACCGTGCCGTCGGGGCGCAGGCGCAGCGTGCGGTCGGCCAGGCCGTCGGCGCCGAGGTCGGTGTGCAGCAGCAGGTCCTCGCCGTCGGCCTCGAGGACCGAGTCGGCGACACCGTCGGTGTCGGAGTCGAACCCGGCGGCGACCGGCGGGCCGGCGCACCCCGGGTCGTCGGGCACCGTCCAGGGCGCGCGGGGCTCAGGCCCGGTCACCGCGTGCGCCCGTGGTGAGCAGGTCGAGCTCCGCGTCGAGCGCGGCCCGGTGCCGGGCGAGGAGAACGTCGAGGTGGGCGGCGGCGTCGGCGGCGAGGACGGTGGCGGCGGGCCCGGTGTCCAGCCCGGACCGCGCGGCGGCGAGCACGTCGTCGACCCAGCGGGCCAGCCGGTCCCGCTCGGCCGCGGCCCGCCGCCTGCGCACGACCGCGACCAGCACCAGGACGGCCGCGCCGGCCACCGGGAGCAGCAGCGGGGGCCCGGTGTGCGCCCACCCCAGCGCGACGGCGGGTGCGGCGAGGACCAGGGGCAGCACGGCGGAGCGCCACACCACCGGCTCGGCGAGATCGAGCGC
>JAPLAT010000219.1 GCA_026393175.1 Pseudonocardiales bacterium | reverse complement strand
GCCACCATGTCGGCGGTCGTCAACGCCTACCGGCGCGCGACCGGGATCGAGCCGGAGTACACCCCGGTCCTGCACAAGGAGCCGTTCCCGGAGGGCTTCACGCAGTACCCGACCTCCCCGCCGATCCCCGCGTCGCCGACCAACGGCCTGCAGTTCACCTTCTGAGGAGCGAGACATGCCTACCCACACCTTCAACCTCAACGGTGAGTCCGTCACCGTCGACGTCGAGGACGACGTCCGGCTCCTCTGGGTGATCCGGGACCTGCTCGGGGTCACCGGCCCGAAGTACGGCTGCGGGATCAACGTCTGCAAGGCGTGCACGAGCCACATCAACGGCAAGGCGTTCAACCCCTGTTCGGTGCCGGTCTCCGACATCTCCTCCGATGACGAGATCACCACGATCGAGGGTCTGGCCGACACCGTCGACTCCGACCTGCACCCGATGCAGGAGGCCTGGATCGACAAGGACGTCGCGCAGTGCGGTTACTGCCAGCCGGGTCAGATCATGGCCGCGGTGGCGAAGGTCCGCCAGTGCGCGGAGGAGGGCCGCAAGCTCGACGACGCCGCGATCGAGGAGATCCGCAACATCTGCCGGTGCGGCACCTACCAGCGGATCCGCGAGGCGATCTACGCGGGCGCCGAGAACATGTGACCGCGGTGGGCCCCCGGCACCAGGTCCGGGGGTCCACCTCCCCATCCTTCCAGTCGAGACGAGGACGAACCACATGAGCACAGCGAAGCGCCTGACCCTGGCGGCCGTTGCCGGCGGCCTGCTGCTGATCGGAGCCGGAGTCGCGGCGGCCGACGAGGAGAGCACCGCCGGTTTCCCCAGCACCCAGAACCCCGGTCAGCTCGGCACCTCGGTCACCGCGATCCTCGACGAGGTCGTGTTCCAGGGCTCCGACGCCCTCAACGGCGACAACCGGCCCGACGGCGCCAACGGCGTCGAGAACGAGTTCCCGCCCATCAGCCCCCGCTACATCGAGGGCCCGCTGGGCGGCCTGATCGTGAACGGCCCGCAGGGGTAGCACGCAGCACCTCGTACCAGTGACGCGCCGGCCCCGGGCCTTCTCCTCCCGTGGCCGGCGCGTCACGCCTGTGTGTCGGGCACCCGACGACACGGGCCACCGGCCCCCGCCCCGCCGGAGGGGCGGCCGGTCGTCCCCTCCTCTGCTCCACCGGTAGGCCGCCTCCGACGCGGTGGCCCCGTGATGCTCCCGGGCCAAAGGCGGTTTCGATGAGCAAGTCGGTCGCGCAAGGATTCGACGCTCGCGGCGCGCTCCGTGCCGCCCTCCGGGCCGTCCAGGTCGACTCCGGACTGCCCGTCGCGTTCGGCGCTTTCGTGGAGGACGGCTCGACCGCCGTGCTCAGCGAGTTCCGGGGCACCCGGACGAAGAACCTGCACAGCCTCGAGATCCGGACCGGGTCCGGGCTCGGCGGGCGGGTCATCGCCGAGAGCCGGCCGGTGGCGGTGAACGACTACCGCACCGCCGACAGCATCACCCACGAGTACGATCCCTGGGTCCTCGCGGAGGGCCTCGCCTCGCTCGCCGCCGCCCCCGTCATGGTCCGCGACCGGCTGGCCGGGCTGATCTACGTCGCCACCCGCGAGCGCAACGCGCTGGGTGACCGCAGCAAGTCCGCCATCCTCGGTGCGGGGCGGCGGCTGAGCGTGGAGCTGACGATCCAGGACGAGGTGCGCCGCCGGCTGTCCGACGCCGAGGTGGTCGCCACCGCCGCGCCGGAGCACGTGGGCGACGTCGCCAGCCTCGAGGAGATCCGCGCGCTCCACGCCGAGCTGCGCGTCGTCGCCCAGATGGTCGGCGACGCGGGGCTGTCCCAGCGCATCACGGACGTCTCGCGGCGCCTCGCCCACGTCGGCCGGGGGTCGTCCACGGCCTCCCGCGCCGCCGTCCGGCTCTCCCCGCGTGAGGTCGACGTCCTCGCGCAGATCGCGCTGGGCTGCACCAACCAGGAGGCGGCGACCCGGCTGTCCATCAAGCCGGAGACCACGAAGGCCTACCTGCGCGGCGCGATGCGGAAGCTCGGTGCGCACACCCGCTTCGAGGCCGTCGTGAAGGCCAGGGCGCTGCGGGTCATCCCCTAGCCGTAGCGACCCGGCGGGCCCGCACGGACGGCGACCCGGCATCGACGTCGATGCCGGGTCGCTCCGTGCTGTGGGTACGGCGGTCAGCGGCGCGCCGGCACCGCCTGCTCCGCGGTCATGTCCACGTGGCGGGTCTCGGTGAGGGCGAGCGTGCAGACCACCGAGATGAGGCCGGTGACCGCGAGCATCACGCCGATGGCGAAGCTGCCGTAGGACGCGGCCAGGCCGGTGGCGAGCAGCGGCGGGATCGCCCCGCCGAGCACGCCGGCCAGGTTGTAGCCCAGGCCCGCGCCCGTGTAGCGGTGGCGGGTGGTGAACAGCTCGGGCAGGAACGACCCGGCGGGGCCGTAGCCGACCGCGAAGATCGTCATGGTGACGACGAGGGCGAGTGCGAACGCGACCGGGGTGCCCACGTCCAGCAGCGGGAAGAGGAACAGCGCCCAGACCGTGCCGACGCCCGACGCGGCGAGGACCATGCGACGCCGGCCGAACCGGTCGGACAGGATCCCCGCGTAGGCGATGGCGATACCGAACACGACGGAGGCGCCGACGCCGATCGCGAGCACCGTCGGGCGGGACAGCCCGGCCCCGGCCGGGTTGGTGGCGTAGCTGGTCAGGTACGCGGTCCCCATGTAGAAGAACGCGAACTGCATGGTCAGCGCGCCCCCGGCGAGCAGCACCTGCAGGGGCTGGCTGCGCAGGACCTCCAGGAACGGCAGGCGGCGCGGCGCGTCGGTCGGGGCGCTCGCCTGGGTCGCCTTGAACGCGGGGGTCTCCTCGATCTGCAGGCGCATGTAGAGCCCGACGCCGACGAGCAGGATCGAGAGCAGGAACGGGATGCGCCAGCCGTAGGCGAGGAACGCGCCGTCGGAGTCGCCCATGGCCAGGCCGGTGATGAGGAACGTGCCGCTGGACAGGCCGAACGCGATGGCCGGGCCGAGCTGCGGGTACATCCCGTACCGGCCGCGCTTCCCGGCGGGCGCGTACTCCGCGGTGAGCAGGGTGGCACCGGCCCACTCCCCGCCGACGGCGAAGCCCTGGGCGAACCGCAACGTCACCAGGATGATCGGTGCCGCGACCCCGATCGTGTCCGCGCCGGGCAGCAGCCCGATGAGGACGGTCGCGATGCCCATCAGCAGCAGCGTGGAGATCAGCGTGCGCTTGCGGCCGATCCGGTCGCCGTAGTGCCCGAAGATCACCGCGCCGACCGGGCGGGCGAAGAACGCGACGGCGAACGTCGCGAACGACGCCACGGTCCCCGCGGCCGGCCCCAGCGCCGGGAAGAACACCGTCGGGAACACGAGCGCCGCCGCGGTCCCGTAGATGAAGAAGTCGTAGAACTCGATCGTCGTGCCGACGCAGCTCGCGATCGCGACCCCGACGCAGCTCGCGATCGCGACCCGGCGGATCGGCACCGCCGGGGCTTCCGAGGTGGACATGAGGCTCCTGTTCGTCCGTGTGCGACGGAGGGTGCGGCAACCGGCCCAGCTCCGCTACACCCATACGGGGGTGACTGAGAGTAGCGCCACCTCGACACGGTGTGACCAGCGGCACCTCCGTCACGTCGTCCGTCCAGCGGCGGCCAGCGCCCAGAACGTGATCGGGAGGGACAGGCCGGGCCATCACCGCGAACTGGCCGACCGCACCTGACCGACTCCGCCGCCCGCCGGGCTGCACGGCCGCGGCGCCGCCGATGAGTCGGCCCGCCCCGCGTCGTCATCATCACGACGCACCGCAACCGCTGGTGGAGACCATGTCGTTCCAGGCCTACCTCGACAAGACCGAGGAGAAGACCGGCAAGATCCCCGCGCAGCTCGTGGCCGAGGCCCACGACCGCGGCTTCGGCACCTCGTCCAAGCCTGCCGAGATCATCGCGTGGTTGAAGGACGGGTACGACCTCGGCCGGGGTCACGCCATGGCGCTCGTCCACGTCATCCGCAACGGCCCCACGATCAGCGACAAGCACGTCGGCACGACCGGCGTCCATCGCGACGGGTCCACCGAGCTCCGCCTCGACGGCATCGCCCATCGCTGACCGCGCCTGAGCGTCGGGCCGGCTGCGTCGGGCTGGCCGCTGGCTCGGCCGGCTCGGCGGGCGGGCGCCGACCGGCGGCGGCGACGGCGACGGCGAGGCAGTCTGCGGCCGGGGCCTGTGACCCACCGGGCTGGGTCGAGGACGCGCCGCCGACCCGGCGGCGGGTGGGTCTTCCGGCCGGACGGCGGCGCGGAGGGGACCGAGGGCCCTCCCGGCCGGGCGCGGGCCCCGCCACGCTCGGCACCGGACCCACCGCCGAACGAGGTGCCGCAATGACCACGACCCTGCCACCGGACAGTGACGAGACCAGGCCCGGACGGTCGCGCCG
>JAPLAT010000581.1 GCA_026393175.1 Pseudonocardiales bacterium | reverse complement strand
GGCCGGCCGGGCTGGGGGACGCGGGGGCCTGTCGGGGGCCGGCCCGTGCCGGGCTCGCCGGGACGCGGGTGGCCGGACTCGGCGGGCAGGTGCGGCCTGCCGGCCCCGTTCGTGGGCGGCGCGCCGGACCCGGCAGGTGCGGGCGCGGCCGGCGTGCCGTCGGGGGCCGACGGGCCGGCCTGGGCATCCGTCGGCCGTGCCGTACCGGCCCGGGCACCGGCGGGATCGGACGGCTCGGTCCGGTCCCGGGCGGGATCGGCCGGCCCGGCCTGCGCACCTGCCGGCTCGAGCGGCCCGGCCTGGGCGTCGGCCGGTTCGCGGAGTCCCGCCTGCGACCCGGCGGGCTCGACGAACCCGGCCTGCGCGCCGGAGGGCTGGAGGGGTGCGGCGGGGGCCGAGGGGTCCTGGACCGGGCGATCGAGGGCGCGGTCGCCCGCGGACCGCCCCTGCGGCTCCGCCCGCGCGGGCTCCGGCCGGCGGGGGGCGGGCTCGAACAGCGAGCCGGGTCGCGGGGGCTCCGGGGCGGGCGGTGCCGCGCGGCGCTCCTCGGGGCCGGGATCCGCGGCGGTGTCGGTGCCGGTGGCCTCCTCGGGACGGTCCCGCTCGGTCGGCCCGTCACCCGACGGACCCGCCTCGTCGGCAGGCCCGCCCCCCTGCGGCGCGGCCACGGTGCGCTCGGCGCCGTCGGTGGCGGGCTCCTCGCCCGCAGGCTCGGGCCCCGGCCCGTCGCCCTCGGGCGCCGGAGACGGGACCGGGGCCGGGACGACGGCGGGCATCGCGGCGACCGCGGCGGTCGGTGGGGCCTCGGGTGCGGTCAGGTCGACGACGCGGGTGGGCCCGTCGACCGCATCGGCCGCGTCCGACGACCCGGGGTCCGGCGCCTCCACCGGCTGCGGCACCGGCTGCGGCATCGGCTGCGGGCGGGGGCGGGGTCGGGGGCTCGGCGCCGGGGTGACGCGGGGCATCACCATCGTCGCCATCTGCGCGGTGTTGAGGTCGTCGAGGAAGTGGGTGGCCGTGGCGCGGTGCGCGGCGACCTGCATCGTCCGCTCGGGGTCGAGCTCCTTGACGCCCTCGTCGGCCTCGTCCGGCTCCTCGACGACGGCGTGCTTGCGGCGCAGTTCGATGATCAGCCGGATGAACCAGAACGGCAGCACGACACCGTTCGCGATCGCGAAGCCCCACTGCGCGCCGGGGCCGCCGCCGACGATCACGCCGCCGACGCCGCCGAGGAACGTGGCCGCACCGAGCACGAGCTGGATGCGCAGGGTGGCCGACGCCCGGTCGATCGCGTAGAGCATGACGACGGGCCCGATGGTGGCGCAGGCGAGCACCTGGGCGACGACGGCGGCGAAAAGCAGCTCGCGGGTCGCGGGCCAGGTCTCGTTGAGCAGGAAGGCGCCCACCGAGTCGGGCATCAGCAGGAAGATCGATCCCCAGCACAGGCCGAGGAACGAGACCACCCCGGACACCGCCACGGCGGAGAGCAGCCACTGCCGCGAGGTGGTGAACTGCGTGCGGCGCCGCGAGAACTCGGGGATGGAGAACGTCATCGCCGCGGAGGAGATGATCGACGTGGGGCCGAGGAGGATCTGGGCGCCGCGCAGCGCGCCGTTCGCGACGACGCTGCCCACCGCGGCGATGACCAGGTAGGCACCCTGCGACGACCCCTGCTGGGTGGCCCACGAGGCGAACAGGTACCGGGTGAGGTTGCTCTGCTCCTTCAGCCAGGCGAGCGTCGACCGCGGCGAGGGCACGCTCGCGGACTGCCGCACGGCGAGCAGCACGGCCGCGGCCCCGGACAGGCCCCAGGCGAGCACCAGCGGGCCGACGGCGGACACCCCGGTGAACAGCATGACCCCGACGGCGCCCAGCTGCAGCAGCGCCCAGAAGGAGTCGTTCAGCGCGGCCTTGGCGGGCGTCTGGCGGGAGAAGAAGACGAACCGGTAGGAGTCCTGCACCACCACCGCGGGCAGCACGATGCCCATGACGATCAGCGCCTGGCTGGTCGGGCCGGAGAGGAACAGCCCGGCGACGACGCAACCGATGCCGACGACGAAGCCCAGGAGGAGGGAGGTGCCGGTCGCGAACGACGCGGCCCGCTTCTGCTCGGCCTCGTCGACGTCGGAGAAGCGGATGTTCAGCGGCGACGTGGCCAGCGCCCGCGCGGCGCCGATGATGAGCGCGAACACGGTGAACGCGACGGAGAACCCGCCGAAGGACTCGGCGTCCACGGCGTTGGCGACCATGAACGAGAGCACGGCGTTGGTCAGGCTGGACACCATCTGGTCGGCGAGGTTCCAGCCTGCGCGCCGGGCGACCGCGGGGATCTTCACCCGCCCACCGCCGCGAGCGGCGTGTGCGGTCCTGCCGCCATTCCCGATCCCTCCGAACCCCTCGCCCCCGCCATCTCGGACCACAACTCTCCCATGACGGAAGAGTTGGTCCACTCCCCGGTCCGGGGTCCGGCGACGAATCTACCCGCGCCCGCCTGGGCTGTCGTTCATCCGGACGGGAGCGAGTGCAGTCTCACGGCTTCCGGTGTCCGCGCCGCGCCGCGTCAGAGATGCAGGTAGCCGTGACGAATGCTTCCCTCCAGCCTGCCGACGCAGGCGCCGAGGTGTCGGGCGGCGACCACCAGGTCCTCCGTGCTGCGTGCCCGGGCGAGGAGCAGCAACGGCCGGCCCCACCTCAGGAGGGCCCGGAACTGGCTGCCCGTCGGCTCCAGGCCGCGAGATCGGTACCGCTTGTGCAGCTCGGCCTCCCACGAGGCCCAGATCCGGGCTTGCCGGAACGCGGGTCGGACGCCGGTGCGGAGCCGGTAGGAGACCAGTGCGTCGGGGACGAACGTCATCCGGGCCCCCGCGTCCAGCTGGGCGCGCCAGCTGAAGTCGGTGTCCTCGCAGATGGGCAGCGTGTCGTCGAACCCGCCCAGTTGCAGGAACGTGTCGCGACGGACACCCAGGGCCGCGCTGATCGACCACGGGAGGAAGGCGTGATGGGTCATGGGGCCGGTGGACTGCATGTGACCCCAACGTCGGGTGAGTGACGTCGGGTTGAGGCGACCGATGTCCACCCTGGCCGCGACGAGCTCGCTGTCGTCCAAAGCGTCGCTCATCGCGGCGACGTAGCCGGGATCCACGACGTCGTCGTCGTCCAGGAAGAGCAGCCCGGGTTCCTTGGCGTGCTCGACACCGACGTTGCGGGCGAAGCCCGGCATGGAGTAGGTGCTGTCCTCGACGAGTTCGAGCTGAGGCAGGTCGGCGGCGAAATCCTTGACGACCTTGTCCACCGCACCGGCCGGCCCGTTGTTGACGACCACGATCTGCGCCGGTGGCCTGGTCTGGGCCGCCAGAGCAGCGAGCTGCTCGGGCAGCCACGGCCCGCCGACCGTCGGCACGACGACGGTCACGTCCATGTGGGCCCTCGCGTCGCTGCCGCCACGCTGCGGTCGGCCTCCTTGAGGTGCCCGGCCAGCCTGAGGGCGAGTGCGACGATCGTCAGTGTCGGGTTGGCGTACCCGCTGGTGGGGAAGACGGACGTGCCGCACACGTAGAGCCCGTCGAGCCCGTGCACGCGACAGTCGGCGTCCACGACCCCGCTCCCGGCCTCGGCGGACATCCGGGTCGTGCCGATCGGGTGGTAGGCGTCCTCCAGCTGCGACGCCCAGTCGTCGGAGTCGAGCCAACCGACGTCCCCCAGGCGTCCCAGACCGTGTCGCCGGAACTCGGCGTCCAGGACACCGACGAACGCGCGCGCGGTACGCCGCTCCGGGTCGCCCAGCCGCCAGTCGACGCGGACCTTCGGCAGCCCCAGCCGGTCGCGCTCCGTGGAGAGCGAGACCCGGCTCTCCCGATGGGGGGCCTGTTCGAGCAGGATCTGCACGCGGGTCCGGTCGAGGGGCGCCGGGCTCGGGCGGCCCTGGACGAATCGCCGGAAGGCGCCGATCACCACGCCGGGCAGCTCCTTCGCGACGGAGCGCAGTTCCGGCCACCCCACCGACCGCGGGCTCCGCCGTTCCTGGAGAGCACTCGACAGCTCGCGCGCCGCGCGGAGTCCGGGCGTGTCGGCGCCGTCGTGGATGAGCGTCGCGACGGCGTTGAGGAGGCGCTCCTCGCGCTGCACCTCCCAGCCCAACCGGATGCGGGGGACGTAGCGCACCTTCCCCCGACCGAGCCAGCCGTAGAACTTCTGCAGGGTGGCGGGCCGGTCCATGGTGAGGTCGACCCAGAGGGTGGGGTGGTCCTGGAGGTACCGGCCGACGGCGTCGTTGCGCTCGCCGAGCCCGGAGAGGAGCAGTAGGCGGGCGTTCTCGATGCCGCCGGCGCACAGCACGGTCGTGCGGGCCCGCACGCGGCCCTCACGCCCCGCGAGCGAGACGATCTCCAGGGTCCTGCCCCCCTCGGTCGGATCGATGTCGACCCGGCGGACAGAGGCGTTCAGCAGGATGCGGACGTTGTCGGACCGCTCGAGGTCCTGTCGGTAGAAGGCGCCGACGTCCGGATGGCTGCTGTACATCGACGAGCGGTGGACGAGGCGGTCCGTCGCGAACGGAGGCGGGCTGACGCCGAACCGTGTCCAGGCCTGCTCGTCGAAGGCGTCGGTGGGAATCCCGAGCCAGTCGGCTGCCCGGAGGTAGAAGGGGTCCAGGTCGTCCCGCCCGATCGGCCATCCGCTCCCCGGCACCCAGTCCCGCTCCTGGAAGTCCGAGCGATCCAGCGGGATGCACTGTCCGGGCCAGAGCGTGCCGGTGCCGCCGTAGGCGCGGGCCCGGCCCTCACGCAGGGAGAACGGGAGACCGATGCTCTCCCCGGCGTTGAGCTCGTCCGTCTCCGACGCGCCGTCCAGGCCACCGCTCTCGACCACCAGGACGGACGTGGCGCTGCCGAGGAACTGGTGGGCGATCGCCAGACCTGCAGGTCCTGCCCCCACGATGCAGAGATCGGCGATCTGGTCCGCGTCGACCGCGGGATCGCGGAAGTCCTCGATCATCGCCCCATCGCACCCGTGAGGAACCGGTGCAGGTCGCGACCGTCGATCTCGTCGGCGGGCAGCGCAGCCGCGGCCGGGCCGCTCGCGATGCAGAAGCCGTCCCACGCGTGCTCACCGGTCTGCTCACGCCGGATGTTGGGGATCGTGACGCCGTCGATCTGCGCGGGGGACTCGAACGCCGCGTGGCTCCAGTGGACGACCAGGTCGGGCAGTCCGGCGGCGTGGCTCCCCCGAGGGGGCCGGACGACGTCCTGCACGACCTTCCGCCCGTCCGCGGTGGAGAGCTCGCGCAGCGCGGCCTCGATCGTCTCGCAGGTCTGTTCGTACTCCTCGACGGGGACGATTCCCTGCGCCTCGCGACCGGCGAGGTTGATCCGCACCAGGCCGTACTGCTCGATCGGGAGGGCGAACGCCCGGGTCCGGGACCAGTCGTAGGTAGGCAGGAGGCGTGCTTTCCCCCACTGGGCGCGCTTCGCCTGCGGGACGAGCCTGCGGTAGAGGTCACGCAGGGGCGCGGGCATGCGGTCCTTGAGCCTGGTGAGGGTCGAGGGGCCGTCGCCCTCCCGCAGGTGTGTCATCCCCAGGCGGGCCAGCACCGGGTCGAGCACGTCCGGGAGCCCGCGCGAGGGCGCCATCCCGTGCAGCGCGAACACCACGACGGTCGTCTCCGGGCCCGCGGCGTCCACCAGGCGACCCACCTGCCGGTCCAGCTCGCGATAGAGATCGGCGAGCGTGCGCTCCGGCAGTGCGCTCGGCGGGAGGTCGGCGTACATCGGGAGCTCCGGCTCGACGGTGTGCCACACGAAGTGCCCGGCGTGGTGGGGCTCCTCGAACACCACCAGCGTCAGGTCCGGTCGCTCGGTGCTGATCAGACGGTGGGCGAGGTCGCCGCGGAGGCGGACGCCGGCGATGCACTCGTCGAGGAACGGTCCCACGTGGGACGGCTCCGAGGGCACGGTGGCGAGCGGGTTCGCGAAGGGGTGGGGGGCGAAGTCGTTCGACACCGTGGCGGCGACACCGGCGGGGGAGGCGCTGACCCGGCCGTCGACCCGGGAGTGCGCGCCCCACTCGTGGACCTCGAAACCGGTCTGCAGGCCCAGCAGCGGTGAGAACGGGATGTCGATCGTCCCGACCGTCGCGCCGTCCTCCGCGAGCGCCTTCCAGAACGGGACCAACCGGCTCTCGTCCGTGTAGGCGAGCTCCATCGCGGCCGGGTCCCAGTTCCAGATCGAGTACTGTCCGTGGTCGCACGCCTGACAGCCGGTGGAGAAGTTGGGCCACACCGCGCCGCTGCTGAACATCGTCGGAGACGTCACCCGGCGCCACGTGCCGCGGTCGAGGAGCGACTTCATCGTGGGGAGCTCACCGGTGTCGATCATGCGCCTGATCAGGGTGGACTCGGTCGCGTCGAGGCCGATCGCCAGCACGCGCCCGGTCGGCAGGTCGCTCACGGGTTCTCCTCCGTAGTTCCGTGGTGTCGGGCGGCGCGGACGGCCGTTCGGGCGGTCGGTTTCCGGCTCGACCCGTGTGCCGCAGCGGCGGGCCCTGCTGCGATGGAGGGCCGGACGGTTCCGGCACTCCACGATGGCGGGTGCGCGACGGCCGAGGTGCTCGACACCCGTCGGTCGGAACCCGGGAAATGTAGCACCGGCGACGTGGTGCACCGCACCGCCGCAAGCGAAGGAGTGCGTTCGGGCGTTCGGGTACGGCCACCTTGTCGTGCGGTCACGAACCGTCCGCCCCCACCGGCGCGCTCGGTGCGTGGTCCGGGGCGCCGCGCCACAGCCCGGTGACGTAGGCCGCGTGCTCGTCGGCCAGCCCGCGCCGTCCGCGGAGCCGGGCGGCGAGCCAGCGCGGGGCGTATCCGAGGGTGAGGGCGGCGCGGATCCCGAGGGTGGCCGGCGCGCTGTTGTGGCGGCGCACGTAGCGCACCAGCGAGGCGCCGCGCAGTCGCAGCATGCGGGTCTTGCCCTCGCCGGAGCCCCCGCCCTGGTGTGGCACCAGCACGTCGGTGCGGATGCGCTGGCGCAGGCCCGCCTCGCGGACGCTGCGGCCGAACGCGACGTCCTCGTTGTAGACGAAGAAGTCCTCGTCGAAGCCGCCCAGCTCGAGGAAGGTGGAGCGGCGCACGGCCATGCACGCGCCGCTGAGCCAGTCGAGCTCCAGCGGCGCGCCCGGTACGGGCCGGGCCCAGAGCCCGCCGGTGGGGAACACCTTGTGCGCGCCGACAGCGTGCACGAGCGCGCGGCGGACGCTGGGCTCCCAGCCGCCGACGCCGATCTCGACGCGCCCGTCGGGCAGGACGGTGGTGGCCGACGCCGCGGCGAGCCCGGCGTCGCCCGCGACGTCGTCGACCAGCGTCGTGAGCTGGTCGACCGTCGGGGAGCTGTCCGGGTTCACGAAGACCACGATCTCGTGTACGGACGTGCGGGCGCCGAGGTTCGCCCCCGAGGCGAAGCCCCGCCCGGGTCCCTCGAGGTAGCGGGCCGCCGGGTGGCCCGCGACGATCGCCGCCAGGCCGTCGGCGCCGCGGGCGTTGTCCACGACCGCGACGGGCAGGTCGCCGGGCAGGGCCGCGAGGAGCTGGGCCACCAGGTCGGCACTGCGGTAGGCGACCAGGACCACCTCGAAGTCGGGACGCGGGGGGCGGTCGGACACGCGGCGAGTGTAGAGGTGGCACGGGTTCACCCTGACGTGCAGGCCCGCCCTGTCCGGCGTGCGGCGGGGCAGTCCGGGCGAACCGGACCTACCGCCGTACGGGTGGTCGACCCGCGCACGTCGGGTGACCTGCGACGCGACCCGGTCCCGCCCGGTCAGACCGACCTGCGGGCCGACCGGTCCGCGACCGCGGCGGTCGCGGGGCGCGGCGTGGGCAGCACGGTGACGGCACCGGCGCCGCGGGGCTCCGGCACCCGGCCCCCGGCGCCCGCCTGCGGCGCACCCGCCCGTGCCGCGGCCCACGCCGCGGTGTCGGCCGCCGCCGCGGCCCAGTCCCGGCCGGCCGGCAGCACGCCGTTCTCCAGGTGCGCGGCGAGGTTCGGTGCGGCGCCCATGAGCAGCCGCCGGTTGCGGGGCAGGCGCAGCGCGCGCAGGTTCATCGCCGTCTTGAACGGCACGAGCCAGGCCCGCCGCACGCGCTGGCGCGCCGAGCCGCCCCCGCGCAGCGTCAGGTCCTGGAGCAGGAGGCGCCAGGAGTGCGGGCGGTAGCCCTGGTAGGTCAGCGCGATGTCGCGGTCGCGGAACATCCGGCGGTGCGGCAGGCCGGCCTGGAGGAAGATCGGGAGGTCGGCACGGATCGCGCGCACCCGCGCCCCGAACGTCGCCGTGGTCCCGGTGAAGCGCACCCAGTGCATGCCGTCGACCTCGACCGGCCCGCGGGGCTCCCAGCCGCGCGGTTCCGGCGAGGGCCGTGCCGGGTCCGGGCAGCGGTTCCACGACCACTCGCCGTCGTCCGGCCCGCCGACCATCCGGTGCCGCCCGTACAGCGCGTAGTAGTCCGCGGGGACCTCCTCGGCGACCCGCTGCAGGCGGGTGAGCGCGTCCGGGAGGTGCAGGTAGTCGTCCTCGCAGAAGTAGACGACGTCGTCGTCGGCCCAGCCGCGCTCCCGGGGCAGGCGCAGCGCGGCGTGGAACGACCGCCGCATGGACACCCCCGGCAGGTCGACGATCTCGCCGGCCGTGCGCATCACGGCGAGCAGGTGCTCGGGGATCGGGCCGTTGTTGAGGAAGACGACCTCGCACCCGGCCGCCTCGGCGGCGCGCACCAGGGAGTGCAGGGCGAGGGACTTCGAGTACCAGTCCGGTCTGCCCTTGGCGTTCTCGCTGCCGTAGGACCGGTAGACGACGTGCACCGTCATGCGACGTGCCTCTCTCGGGAGAGCGGGGAGCGGTGAGACCCGCCGACCGCACTGCCTGCGGGAGTCGTCCCAGTCGTCGCCCTGAGCGACCGGACCGTTACACCGGGCCCGCCGGTACCGGAGGGCCACCTGCCGTCCACCTGCGCGTCATCTCTACGCTATGTCCCGTGTGGTTCGGCGCACAGTGCCGACTGGGGGTGTGGTGGCGAGTCATCGACGGGTGAAGGACGGGGGCCCTGCGGCCCCCGGAGGGTCGTGGCGACGCGCGCTCCCGCGGCTGCCCCTCGCCCTGTCCCTGGCCGCCGTCGTGCTCGCCGGGCTCAGCATCGTGCTCCCCAACATCGCGCCCGGAGTGGCCTTCATGGCCGCCGAGGGCTCCCCGGTGCGGCTGTTCTTCGGGGTGTCGGAGGAGATGAACCTCCCCACGGCGTTCAGTGTCGGGACCTTCGTCATGGCGGCGACCGCGCACGCCCTGGTGGGGTGGCTGGTGGGCGGGCGCACCGGCCGCGCCTTCCTCGTGGTGGCCGCGCTGCTCGGGCTGCTGGCCTTCGACGACTTCGCCGCGTTGCACGAGCGACTCGATGTGCTGGTCGATCTCGGCGACGCCGACATCGGCTACACGTGGATGATCCCCGCCCTGGTCGTCGCCGCCGGCGTGGTGGTGGCGTTCGTCCGTCTCGCCGGCAGGTTGTCGGGTGCCGCTCGGCGTGACCTCCTGGTCGGCATCGGTGTGTTCCTCCTCGGCTCGTTCGGGTTGGAGGCCGTGAACGGTCTGCTCGATCGGCCCGGCACCGACGGCGCGCCGCTGCAGGTCGGCACGCACGTCGAGGAGGTGGTGGAGAACCTCGGCATCATCCTCGTGCTGCGCGCCGCCCTCGGCGTGGTGGAGGTCTCCGGGGGTCGCGGGGGCTTCTCGGTGCGCGTGGTGCCCGAACTGGCCGCCGGACCGCGCCGCCGGTCCGGTGCACCCGCGGATCCCGCGGATCCCGCGGATCCCGCGGTCACCGACGTCGAGACCACCCCCGTGCGTGCCGTGGTCCGCTGACCCGCCGGCCGCTCACCCGGCCTCGCGGAGCACCTCCTGCGTCGCGCCGTCGCTGTCGAGGTTGCCGAGCTCGCACCCGCCGCCGCCGGGCTGCCAGGCCCAGGCGAACGCGCCGGCGTACCCGTCGATCGAGGTGTACGCCTCGGCCTTGTCGGCGATCCGGTCGGCCCGCGACCCGAACTCGCCCTCGCACGCGGTGATGCCGAACTCGCCGACGATGACGGGTTTGCCGGCGCTGTTGGCGCGGACCTTGGGTCCGTGGTTGGACTCGATCTCGCCCTCGTCGTACTCGTGGAGGGAGGCGATGTCGACGCCGGGGCTTTCGTGGATGGTGAGGAAGTTGTCCTCGCCGTCGACCCAGTAGGGGGCGACGGTGCCGGAGGAGAAGAGGCGG
>JAPLAT010000310.1 GCA_026393175.1 Pseudonocardiales bacterium | reverse complement strand
GGCCGCCGTCGAGCGGCAGCACGCCAAGGGCCGGCAGACCGCCCGCGAGCGCATCGACCAGCTGCTCGACCCCGGCTCGTTCGTCGAGCTGGACGCGCTGACCCGGCACCGCTCGACCAACTTCGGCATGGACGCCAAGCGCCCCTTCGGCGACGGCGTCGTCACCGGCACGGGCACCATCGACGGCCGGCCCGTCGCGGTGTTCAGCCAGGACGCGACGGTCTTCGGCGGCGCGCTCGGCGAGGTCTACGGCGAGAAGATCGTCAAGGTGATGGACGTCGCGGCGAAGATCGGCTGCCCGGTCGTCGGCATCAACGACGGCGGCGGCGCGCGCATCCAGGAGGGCGTGGTCGCCCTCGGCCTCTCCGGCGACATCTTCGTGCGCAACGTGCGCAGCTCGGGCGTCATCCCGCAGATCTCGCTGATCATGGGCGCCTGCGCGGGCGGCGCGGTGTACTCCCCCGCGCTCACCGACTTCACCGTGATGGTCGACGAGACCAGCCACATGTTCATCACCGGCCCGGACATCATCAAGACCGTCACCGGTGAGGACGTGGACTTCGAGGAGCTGGGCGGCGGCCGGGCGCACAACACGAAGTCCGGCGTGGCGCACTACCTGGCCGACGACGAGGCCGACGCGCTGTCCTACGTCAAGGAGCTGCTGGGCTACCTGCCCAGCAACAACCTCTCCGAGCCGCCGGTCTACCCCGCCCCCGAGCCGACGGCGGGGTCCATCGCCGACGGCCTCACCGACGCCGACCTCGAGCTCGACACGCTGATCCCGGACTCGGCGAACACGCCCTACGACATCCGCGAGGTCATCACCCGCGTCGTCGACGAGGGCGAGTTCCTCGAGGTCCACGAGCTGTTCGCGCCGAACATCGTGTGCGGCTACGGCCGCATCGAGGGGCGCTCGGTCGGCGTCGTGGCCAACCAGCCCACCCAGTTCGCGGGCTGCCTGGACATCGACGCCTCGGAGAAGGCGTCCCGGTTCGTCCGCACCTGCGACGCGTTCAACATCCCGATCGTCACGTTCGTCGACGTCCCGGGCTTCCTGCCGGGCACCGAGCAGGAGTGGAACGGCATCATCCGGCGCGGCGCGAAGCTCATCTACGCCTATGCCGAGGCGACCGTCCCGAAGGTCACCGTGATCACCCGCAAGGCCTACGGCGGCGCGTACGACGTCATGGGCTCCAAGCACCTGGGCGCCGACATCAACGTCGCCTGGCCGACCGCGCAGATCGCCGTCACCGGCGCCGCGGGCGCGGTGAGCATCCTCTATCGCAAGGAGCTCAAGGGGCTGGAGGGCGACGAGCTCGCCGCGAAGCGGGCGGAACTGCAGCAGGACTACGAGGACACCCTCTGCAACCCCTACATCGCCGCCGACCGCGGGTACATCGACGGCGTCATCCCGCCCTCGCACACCCGCGGCTACGTCGGCCGCGCCCTGCGCATGCTCGCGACCAAGCGCGAGGCCGTGCCCGCGCGCAAGCACGGGAACATCCCGCTGTGAGCGAGCCCGCGGACGGCTCCCCCGAGCAGCGGCGCGCCCTGTTCCACGTGGTGCGGGGCGAGCCGTCGGGAGAGGAGATCGCGGCGCTGACGGTGGTGCTCGCGGCGGCCGCGGCCGGGGGCGGCGACGAGCGCCCGGCCCGGACCCGGGACCGC
Organism: Pseudonocardiales bacterium; assembly: GCA_026393175.1. Classification (GTDB taxonomy): domain Bacteria; phylum Actinomycetota; class Actinomycetes; order Mycobacteriales; family Pseudonocardiaceae; genus Pseudonocardia. The sequence continues at coordinate 2,578 of JAPLAT010000310.1, read as the reverse complement.
TGGTCGGACCCGGCCGCGCAGCTGCGGGGCACCCTGACACCCGGCCCGGGAGCGTGGCAGCGGACGTTCTGGCCGCGCTGAGCCGGTGTGCGCCCGGGCGGGGCTGCGGGCAGGCCAGGGCGGGCGCGCCGCGCCGATCCGGCGCGCGCGCCCGGCCGCGCGGGAGCAGGATCGTGTCGTGAAGGCCACCTGGAACGGCGCCGTGATCGCCGAGAGCGACGACACGGTCGTCGTGGAGAACAACCACTACTTCCCCGCCGAGTCGGTGAGGGCGGAGTACCTGCGCGACTCCGGCCGCACCACCGTCTGCCCCTGGAAGGGCACGGCGAGCTACAAGACGCTCGTCGTCGACGGCGCGGAGAACCCCGACGCCGCCTGGTACTACCCCGAGCCGAAGGACGCCGCCGCGCAGATCCGGGGCCGCTTCGCGTTCTGGCGCGGGGTCACCGTCTCACCCTGAGCGGCGCGCCCCGGCCCACCTCAAGTCCCGGTCAAGATCGTGGACGGGCCGCGTGACCCGCCGCACACTCGGTCGCGACGGCCGGACCACGGCCGCCGTCCGGGGGGACGGCGGACGCCGGCCGCGAGGAGGTGCACCGTGACCGCGACCGTCGCGATCGTGATCGTCCCGCTCGCCGCCCTGATCGCCCTCGCCGTCCTCGTCGCGCCGGCGCGCGGCGGCGGCCGGGTCCGGACCGGGCGCCGCCGCGCCCGCTCGAGCGCCACCGACGGCGCCTACGCCGGGTTCTGGGGCGGCGGCTCCGGCGGCGGCTGCGGCCCGTCCGACGGCGGGGGCGGGGGCTTCGGCGGCGGGAGTTTCGGCGGCGGGGACGGCGGGGGCGGCGGGAGCTGCTGACCCGCCCGTCCGCAGGACCCCTCCGGACGCGCCCGGCCCCCGGCCGGGCGCGTCTCGTAGTGTCCGGCGCCGTGCACGTCGTCCTCGCCTCCGCGTCCCCCGCCCGCCTCGGACTCCTGCGCGCCGCGGGGCTCGACCCCGCCGTGGAGGTGGCGGGCGTCGACGAGGACGCCCTGCTCGCCGCCGTGCCGGACGCCACCCCGGCCGAGAAGGTGACGACGCTGGCCGGGGCGAAGGCCACGACCGTGGCGCGGCGGCTGGACCTCGCCGACGCCGTCGTCATCGGCTGCGACTCCATGCTGCACATCGACGGCGCCCTGGTCGGCAAGCCGGCGTCGGTGGACGAGGCCCGCGACCGCTGGCGCTCCATGGCCGGGCGCACCGGCGAGCTGCTCACCGGGCACGCGGTGCTGCGGGTGGTCGACGGCGAGATCGACCGCGTCGCGGAGGGCCACGCCGTCACCGTCGTGCGGTTCGGGGAACCGGCCGAGGACGAGCTGGAGACCTACCTGGCCACGGGCGAGCCGCTGGCCGTGGCCGGGGCGTTCACGCTCGACGGGCTCGGCGGCTGGTTCGTCGAGGGCGTGGACGGCGACCCGTCCAACGTCGTCGGGCTGAGCCTGCCCCTGGTGCGGCGGCTGCTCGCGGGCGTCGGCGTGAGCGTCACCCGGCTGTGGGCACCCCCGCCCGCGCGCGCCTGACGAACGGCGCCACCGGGGAGAACCGCAACGCGTCGGGCAGCAGCAGCAGCACGTCGCGGCGCCCGTGCAGCGACATCCGCCCGTCCCGCACCGCGGCGGGCAGCTCCACCACGCCCTCCCACACCTGGTAGAGCATCGACAGCGACGACTCGAGCGTCAGGTCCACCTCGTGGCCGGGGTCGGTGAAGCACAGCGACACGTCGTGCGGCTGGACCACGAACCAGAACCGGGAGCGCCGCGCGTCGGGCACGACGACGTGCAGCACCACCCGCCTGTCGCCGAACGGGGCCGGGTCGATGCCGCCGCGGATCCACCACATGAGCACCGTGGGGTCGAGCTCGTCGGGCCGCGGCTCGCCGAACGCCCAGCGCGCCCCCCACTCCGCGAGCCCGAAGATGACCCCGCGCAGGTCCTCGCACGCCTGGGTCGGCCGGTAGCCCTCGCCGTCGTGCACCACCAGGCCGGCGCGTTCCAGCTGGCCCAGCCGCTTGGACAGCAGCCCCCGCGAGCAGCCGGGCAGCCCGCGGGCCAGCTCGTTGAAGCGGGTGGCCCCGACGAGGAGGTCGCGGACGACGAGCAGCGTCCACCGGTCCCCCAGCAGCTCGAGGGACCGGGTGATCGGGCAGTACTGGCCGTAGCGCGACACGGGGAGATAGTCGCGCGCGGGGTGCAGAATGTGAACTTCCCGGACGGACCGGCCCGCAGGACCGTCGTTCCCATGACCACGACACTCGCCCCCGCCCCCACCGACGACGCCGTCCGCGACCTGGCCGCGGGGATCGGCCGGATCGCCGCCGCCCACGACGCCGAGCACGACCGGGACGCCACGTTCGTCACCGAGGCCTACGCCGCGATGGCCGAGCAGGGCTACCTGCGCCTCGCCGTCCCCGCCGAGCTCGGCGGCATGGGCGCCTCGCTGCGCCAGGTGCTGCTGGCCGAGGAGGAGCTGGGCCGCTGGTCCGGCGCGGCCGCCCTCTCCGCCGCCATGCACCTCTACCTCACCCTGCTGCAGGGCTGGCGG
>JAPLAT010000435.1 GCA_026393175.1 Pseudonocardiales bacterium | reverse complement strand
CCGGGTGCGGGGTGCGGCCGCAGACCGCGCCCGTGCCCCTCACCGGGGCACCGCTGCCCCCGGCCGCGGTGCCCAGCGTCGTCCAGCAACCGGACCCGAGCGGCGCCCCGACCGTCCCCGCGATCCCTTCTCCGGTCCCGTCCGCGACACCGACCCCGACGGTGACCCCGACCGCGACCGCGACCCCGGCGACGACCCGGTCCGCGTCCCCGGCCCCACCGCCCGTCCCGGCCGGGAGCTGACGGGGGGTGTCTCTATGGGGTTGTCAAGCGGCTGCAGCCGCCGGAGGCGGCGTGGAGGCGCCCGGTTGGGCGTAGGGCGTGCGGTCGCGGAGCATGGCGTAGATGACGTCGGTGCGGCGGCGGGCGAGGCAGATCAGTGCGGCGTTGTGCCGCTTGCCCTGGGCGCGTTTGCGGTCGTAGTAGGCGCGGCTGGTCGGGTCGGCGAGACTGGCGAAGGCCGACAAGAACAGCGCGGACTTCAGGGCGTGGTTCCCGCGCTGGGAGCGAGTCTCGCCCTTGATCGAGGTCCCGGATCTGCGGGTGACCGGGGCGAGGCCGGCGTAGGCGGCGAGGTGTCCGGCGGTGGGGAACGCGGCGCCGTCGCCGATGATGGTGAGGATCTTGAGTGCGGTCCTGAACCCGAGGCCGGGCATCGAGGTCAGGACCTCGGCAAGAGGGTGGGCCTCCAGGCGGGTCTCGAGCTCGGCGGCCAGGGTGTCACGTTCGGCGCGGACCTCCCGCAGTTGCGTGACGACCCCGACGATGACGCGCCCGAATGCGGCGGTGCCGGGAACGACGACGGTCTGGGTGTCGAGCGCAGCGAGGATCTGGCGGGGCAGGGTCTTGGCCAGCCGTGGCGAGCGGGGCTGCATGGCGGCGGTGATGCCGCCCTCGCCGAGTTCGCGCAGCGCCTCGGGTGTGGGGGCGGCGGCGAGAAGGTCGAGGACTCCGCCGCGGTCCATTCGGGGTCCGAGCAGGCGTTCCAGCGCGGGGTGGACGTGCAGCAGGGCGTCGCGCAGCCGGTTGGTGAGCCGGGTGGACTGGGCGGCGAGGTCGTCGTCGTAGCCGGCGAGCACGGTGAGTTCGGCGAGGATCTCATCGTCGGTGCCGACCCGGCGCAGGGTGTGGGGCATGGTGCGGGCGGCATCGGCGATGACGTGGGCGTCACGGGCGTCGGTCTTGCCCTGACCCGGGTGCAGGTCCGCGATCCGGCGCATCGCCAGCCCGGGCAGGTAGGCCACCTCGATCCCCAGCGAGCGGGCGACGGCCACGGCCAGGGCGCCGATCGAGGCGGGCTGATCGACGATCACCAGCACCCGGCCGTGCTCGGCGAGCCGGGCGAAGACGTCGGTCAGGGCGGCCTCGTCGTTGGGCAACGGCTTGTCGTGCAGCCGTTGCCCGGCCGGGTCCAACGCGCACGCATGGTGGGCGGACTTACCGACATCCAGTCCGCAGAACACCGCGAACCCGTCATCACCGGTCTTGTCGGGTCCCGACAACGACGCCTCCTCGCTCGCGGTGGCAGGCCGACCCGGACACCCGCGCCGGCAGCCACGTTACGAGCAGACCACGCGAACGGGTCAGGTCTCTATCAGCGGTCGTTGGCGCCCTCCGACCACGGTGACAACACCCCCCAGATCATCGACGACAGGGGCGACAAGTCATGCCGTGGCCGGTGGCCTGCAAGCCCTCACCGGGCTTGATCGAGAAGGTAACGGGG
>JAPLAT010000313.1 GCA_026393175.1 Pseudonocardiales bacterium | reverse complement strand
CAGGACGACGTCTGCCGGGTCGTCGACCTCGTCGCCGTCACGGGCGAGGCCCACGTCGCGCTCTGGCGGGTGCTGCTCGCCCTGGACCTGGTCGACGTCGTGCGCACCCGGATGGCGCTGGGTGCGGACGACCCGCTGCCGTTCCTGCTCACCGACCCCCGCGCGGTGCGCCAGACCGACGACCGGCACGGCATGTGGGCCCGGGTCCTCGACGTGCCGGCCGCGCTGTCGGCCCGCCGCTACGCCACCGAGGTCGACGCCGTCGTGGAGGTGCATGACGGCGTGTGGGGCCGCGGCGGCCGGTTCCACCTCGTCGGCGGACCGGACGGCGCGGACTGCACGGCGAGCGTCCGCGAGCCGGACGCCCACGTCGAGATCGGGGCGCTCGGCGCGGTCTACTTCGGCGGGCACCGGCTGCGCACGCTCGTGGCGGCCGGCCGGGCGTCGGTGGCGGACCCCCGAACGCTGCGCCGCCTCGACCTGGCCCTCACCGCGGACGCCGACCCCCGCTACGGCACCTCCTTCTGAGGTCCCGACCGGGGGAGCGGGACGACCCCGGGTGCACGCTCCCCCGGCGACGGGCGCGTGTGGTGGGGTGGGGGCGTGGCGGCAGCGGTGGCGGTGGTCGTGCTCGCGGGCGGCAGCGGCACGCGCGTGGGGGCCGGGCGGAACAAGGTCTACCTGCCCCTCGGCGGGCGCCCGGTGATCGCCCGGTCGCTGGAGGTGCTGGGCGGCCTGCCCGGGGTCGGGCCGGTGGTGCTCGTCGTGCGCGAGGAGGACCGCGACCTGGCGGACCGGGTCGTCGCGGCCGAGGTCGACGTCCCCGGCGTCGAGGTCGTCACCGGCGGGGCGACCCGGCAGGGGTCGGAGCTGGCCGCGCTGCGGGCGCTGGTCGGCCGGATCCGCGCGGGGGCCGTCGACCTCGTCCTCGTCCACGACGGGGCCCGCCCGCTCGTCACGGCCGACCTGGCCGGGGCGGTCGTCCGGGCCGCTCGGGAGCACGGGGGCGCGGTCCCCGGCCTGCCGCGCACCGACCTCGCTGCGGCGGGGCCGGACGGCCTGGTGCCGGCCCCGGCGCCGCTGGTGGCGGTCCAGACCCCCCAGGGGTTCCGGGCCGGGCCGCTGCTGGAGGCCTACGAGCGGGCCGACCGCGAGGGGTTCGCCGGCACCGACACCGCGTCCTGCGTGGCCCGCTTCGCCCCCGGCGTCGCGGTCCTGGTGGTGCCGGGCGACCCGCGCAACGTCAAGATCACCTGGGCGCACGACCTGGTGGCCGTCGAGCGTGCGCTGGCCGGGCCCGCGCCCGGCCGGCCCTGACCGAGGGAGCAGGACGTGGCCGGGACGGCCCGGGTCGCGCGCGGCCCGTACTTCGAGGAGCTGCGGCGGGGCCAGGTGTTCGACGGCGCGCCCGCGGTCACCCTCACCTCCGGGCTGGCCGCGGCGCACCAGGCGGTCGTCGGCTGCCGGCTGCGCGGCGCGCTGGACCACCGCGGCGGCGCCGTCGCGTCCCCGGCGCTGGTGTGGGACCTCGCCATCGGGCAGTCGACCGTCGCCACGCAGAACGTGCGCGCCAACCTCTTCTACCGCGGGCTGGTGTTCTCCCGGTTCCCGCGCCTGGGCGACACCCTGGTCACGACGACCACCGTCGAGGCGCTGCGGCAGAACCGGGCGCGTCCGGGGCGGGCGGCCACCGGCCTCGCCGTGCTGCGGGTCGCCACCGCCGACCAGGACGGCCGCACCGTCCTGGACTTCCGGCGCTGCGCGATGCTCCCGCTGGGTGACCCGGACGCGGTGACCGGCCACGCCGACGACCTGGCCGCCGCCGGCGCCGAGACCGGCGACGACGCGCTGGCCGCCGCCGTGGCGGGCCTGCCGCCCGGCCCCGGCGGGAGGGCCCCCGCGGCGGGGGACACGTGGGAGGTCGCCGGGGGCGACGTCGTCACCGGCGGGCCGGAGCTGGCGCGGCTGACGCTCAACGTCGCGGCGGTGCACCACGACGCGCGCGCGGCGGGCGGGCGGCGGCTCGTCTACGGCGGGCACACGATCGGCCTCGCGCTGACCCAGCTCACCCGCGCCCTGCCCGACGTCGTCACGGTGGCGGGCTGGCACTCCTGCGACCACCTCGGCCCCGTCCACGAGGGCGACGTCCTGCGCAGCCACGTGGGCGTCGAGCGCGTGCAGCCGGTCCCGGCGGGTGCGCTCGCCCACCTGCGGGTCGACGTGCGCGCCGACGGTGCCGAGGGCGGGGAGGACCGCCCGGTCCTCGACTGGCGCCCGGTGGTCCTGCTGCCCTGATCCCCCGCCCCCTCCCGCCCCGTTGCAGGAAGGCCACCTTCACGCAACGAGGTTGCGGCAAGGTGGCCTTCCTGCAACCCCGGCGGCCCGGCATAGGGTGGTCCCGTGGCCCGACTGCTGGTCGTGGAGGACGACGCGGAGATCGGCGAGCTGCTCCGGTCCAGCCTCGCCCTGCACGGGCACGACGTCACCCTCGCCGCCGACGGCCGCTCCGCCCTGGACGGCGCCCGCACCGCGGCGCCCGACCTGGTGCTGCTCGACCTCGGCCTGCCCGACCTCGACGGCCTGGAGGTGTGCCGGCGGCTGCGGCTGCTCCAGCCCGACGCGGTGATCGTCATGCTGACGGCGCGGGCCCAGGAGATGGACGTGGTCGTGGGGCTGGAGGTGGGCGCCGACGACTACCTGACCAAGCCCGTGCGGCTGGCCGAGCTCGTGGCCAGGGTCCGCGCGCACCTGCGCCGCGCGGAGCCCGCGGTGCGGGCGGACGGCCCGCTGGAGCTGGGGGAGCTGTCGGTCGAGGTCGGCGCCCGCCGGGTCGTGCTGCACGGCGAGGAGATCGAGCTGCGGCCCAAGGAGTTCGACCTGCTGGCCCGGCTCGCCGAGGAGGCGGGCGCGGTCGTCACGCGCGAGACGCTGATGTCCGACGTGTGGGACGAGCACTGGTACGGCTCCACGAAGACCCTCGACGTGCACGTGGCGGCGCTGCGGCGCAAGCTCGGCGAGGCGTCGGGCTGCCGGATCGTCACCCTGCGCGGGCACGGGTACCGGCTCGACGTGGACTGAGCCCGCAGCGGTCCCGGAGCGAGCCGGGGGTGCGTCCCGGTCAGCGCGGCCGGGCCGCGGGCAGCAGCAGCGCGAACACCGGCGGCGCCGGGCGGGCCAGCCTCAGGTGCCCGCCCTCGGCCTCGGCCAGGCGGCGGGCCAGCGCGAGGCCGATGCCGTGGCCGTCGGCGCGCTCCCGCCGGGAGAACAGGTCCGCGGAGTCCTCGTCGGCCACGCCCGCGCCCTCGTCGCCGACCTCCACCGCGACGGCCCCGCCCACGTCGCGCACCGCCACGGTGACCCGGCCCGCCCCGTGCACGACGGCGTTGTCGAGCAGCACGGTCAGCACCTGGCGCACCGCGGCGGCCGAGGCCATCGCGGGCGGCGTGCGCGGCGCGACCTCGATGTCCAGCGGGCGCCCGTCGCTGCCCAGCCGGGCGGCCCACGGCTCCACGAGCTGCGGGAGCAGCGCGCCGACGTGCAGGGCCTCCAGGCTGCGCTTGCGGTCGCGGGCCAGCGCCAGCAGTTCGTCGATGGTGTTCTCGATGCGGTCGGCCGCGGCGAGCCCGGCCCCGATGGCGCCGCGCAGGTCGCCGCCGGGCCGTTCGAGCGCGGACTCCAGGCCCAGCCGCAGGCTGGTCAGGGGCGTGCGGAGCTGGTGGGAGGCCTCGGCGGAGAACGCGCGCTCGCGGGCCACCAGGTCGTCGAGCCGGGCCGCGGTGCGGTTGAGCGACACGGCCACGGCGTCGATCTCGGCGTAGGCGACGTCGGGGACGCGCACGGAGAAGTCGCCGTCGCCCAGCCGGCGCGCCGCGGTGGCGAGGTCGTCGAGCGGGCGGGCGAGGCGCCGGGCCTGGCGGCGGGCCAGCAGCCACACCAGCCCCAGCGCGACGACGGCCAGCCCGACCATGGCGGCCCAGGCCACGGCGACCGGCCAGAGCAGGTCGGACTGGCGTCCCGACACGCGGACCACGCCGACGACGTCACCCTCGTGGATCACCGGGACGGCCACGATGATCTCCCCGTCGGCCGTGCCGTTCTGCGCGACGCCCTCCCGTGCGGCCTGCCGCACCCAGAAGTCGGCCTCGTCGGGCCCGCGGCCGAGGAGCCGCTCGCCGTCGGCGTAGACCGAGCGGAAGGTGAGCGTGTCGTAGTCCTCCAACTCGTCGTTCTCCGGCTCCTCGCCGACCGCCAGGTCCAGGGCCACCCGGGAGACGGCGCGGTCGGCCTGGCGCTCCAGGTCGACCTGGCGGTAGACGACGGCGTACTGGGCCACGGCGACGGCCAGCGGCAGCCCGAAGCAGACCAGGGCGAGAGCCGAGGCCACCACGGCCAGACCGACGATCCGGGTACGCACGCATCCACCTCCGGAGGACGAACACTAACCTCCCCGGGGCGCCCCGACGCGGGCCCGCACCCGCGTTAACCCGGCGCTCACCTGGCACGCAGCGGCCCCTTGCCCGGCCGTCCCTACCGTCGTCGACGTGACTGACCCGCACGCCGACCCGGACACGACCCCCGTCCGCGTCGTGCCCGCCCGCCGCCGCGGCCGGCTGGTCGCCCTCGTCGCGGCCGCCGTCGTCGTCCTCATCGCCGTGGTCGTCACCGTGGTGGTGAGCACCCGGCCCGCGGCGCCGCCCCGCGCACCCGGCGTGCCCCCGCCGCCGGCCGCGGACGGGCAGGGCAGCGATGCCCCGATCACCGTCGCCGGCGACCGGATCCTGCGCGGCGGCGAGCCGTGGTGGTTTCTGGGCTACAACTCCTTCACCTGGTCGGGCAACTGCGGTGACGACGACGAGCGGATGTCGGCCGAGCAGGTCGAGGAGTGGTTCGCCTCGATGCGCCACGACGGGCACGGTGCGGTGCGGCTGTTCTTCTTCGAGGGCTGGGACGTCGACCGGCTCGACGCGGCGATCGCGGCGGCGAAGGAGAACGACCTGTACGTCACGATCACGGTGGACGACGCGATCGCGGGCTGCGGGGAGTCGGAGAAGGACGAGGACTGGTTCGCCGATCAGGGCGAGCGCGACGCGTACCGGGCGCACCTGACGATGCTGCTGGAGCGCTACCGGGGCGAGAACACCATCGCCTGGTTCGAGTACTTCAACGAGCCGGACCCGAACGTGGAGGCGCTGCGCCCGTTCTACGACGAGATGGGCGCGCTGGCGGAGTCGATCGACCCGGCCCGGCTGTTCGCGTCCGGCACGATCGCCCCCTACGACGGCGGGCCGATGTCGTTCCGGGAGTTGCACGAGTCCCCGGGGGTGGACATCGCCTCGCTGCACGAGTACGACGAGAACGAG
>JAPLAT010000696.1 GCA_026393175.1 Pseudonocardiales bacterium | reverse complement strand
CTCCCGGCCCGCGCCGCGCACGCCCCGCACCTCGGGCACCGACCCGCGCCGCGCCGCGGCAGGCGGTACCGCACCCCCGCGCACCCCGCCGCCCGGCGAGAGCGTCACCGAGGTCGACGACCGCACCGCCGTGGTGGCGGGCGCCGCCGTCCCGCGCTCGAAGGCGTCCCGGGCCGCCGCCGCCCGTTCCGCCGACGACCTCCCCGAGCGCAGCGTCCGGCCGCCCACGCAGAGCCCGCCGCGCCGCCGGCCGGCCCCTCCCCCCGTGCGCCGCACCGGCAGGCGGCGCCCCCGCACGCTGGGCCGCGCGCTGCTCACCGTCGGGGCGGCCACCGTCGCCCCCGGCGCGGGCCACATCATGCTCAACCGCCGCCGCACCGGCGGCACGATCCTGGCGCTGTACCTCGCCACCCTCGTGGTCCTGCTCGTCACGCTGCTGACCCTGCGCCGCTCGGACCTGTTGGCCACTGTGCTGTCCGGGCGGGCGCTGCTCGTCGCGGGCATCGGCTGCGTCGCGGCCGCGGTCGCGTGGGTCACCGTGATCGTCCGTACCTGGGTGCTGGCGCAACCGCGCCGGCTGGACCAGGGCAGACGGTCTGCGGGGCTCGCGGTCGTCACCGTGCTGTGCCTGCTGGTCGCGGCCCCCCTGGGCTACGCGGCCAACCTCGCCAACTCCTCGCGCGCGCTGCTCGGCGACGTGTTCGCCGACAGCGACGGCGGCGCGACGCTGGACCAGCCGCGCATCAACCTGCTGCTCGTGGGCAGCGACGCGGGTCCGGACCGCACCGGCACCCGCACCGACACCATGATCGTCGCGAGCGTCGAGACGGCGACCGGGCGCACCACGCTGTTCAGCCTGCCCCGCAACATCGGCCGGGCGCCGTTCCCGCCGGGGTCACCGATGGCCGAGGAGTTCCCCGACGGCTTCCACGACGACTCCGACCCGAACTCGGGGGACTACCTGCTCAACGCGGTGTACGCCTACGGGCACCAGTTCCCCGAGGTCGCGCCGGCCGGGCCGACCGCCGACCCCGGCCTCAACCTGATGCACCAGACGATCTCCTACATGCTGGGCATCCCGATCGACTACTACCTCGAGCTGAACATGGCGGGGTTCGCCTCGATCATCGACGCGCTCGGCGGCATCGCGATCGACGTGGGCCCCGAGCGGATCCCGATCGGCGGCATCAGTCCGTCCGGGCGGGCCGTGCCGCCGACCGGCTACATCGAGCCGGGGTTCCAGACCCTCGACGGCGAGCAGGCGCTCGCGTTCGCCCGCTCCCGGACGAACTCCACCGACTACGTGCGGATGGGCCGTCAGCGCTGCCTGATCCAGACCATCCTCACGCAGAAGAGCCCGACCGACCTGCTCACGAACTTCCAGGAGATCGCCGCCGCGACCACCGGCAGCGTGTCCACCGACATCCCGCAGGACGTGCTCCCCGCGCTGGTGTCGCTGGCCGACGAGAACCTGGCCCTGGAGAGCGTGGCGTTCGACCCGAACCTGCCCGACCCGGAGGAGTCCGACGGCCGGTTCAACACCGCCGACCCGAACTACGAGCTGATGCGCGAGGTGGTCCAGCAGGCGCTCGCGACCCCGGCGGCCGCCCCGTCGTCCGCCGCGGCGGCGCCGTCGGGCGCCCCGGGGACGGCCAGGGCCGACGAGGACGGCGACGAGGAGGGCTCGGACGCCTCCGCCACGGACGAGCCCGAGCTGACCAGCGCCCCGCTGCCGGTCGCCCAGTCCTGCTGAGCCCGGCCGGGCACGGACACCCCGCGGTTCAGCGGGTGGCGCCGCCCGCCTGCCAGCGGTACTCGACCTGCGGGCGGCCCGCGCCCCCGTAGCGCAGCCCGCGCACGGCCATCCCGGACTCGGCGAGGTGCTCCAGGTAGCGCCGGGCCGTCACCCGCGAGACGCCGGCGAGCTCGGCCACCTCGGCGGCCGTGGCCGCCCCGTCGGCCCCGGCGAGCGCCTGCGCGACCTCCTCGAGGGAGACGCGGCTGACCCCCTTGGGCAGGCCCGACGCCGCGACGGGGGCGCGGAGGGTGTCGAACAGGCCGTCCACGGCCCCCTGGTCGAGCACGGGCCCGTGCCGGGCGCGGTAGGCGAGGTGGCCCTCCAGCTTCGCCCGCACCGCGCCCGCGGTGAACGGCTTCACGAGGTACTGGGTGGCGCCGAAGGCGATGGCGGCCCGCACGACCTCGAGGTCCCGCGCCCGCGTCACCATGATCACGTCGGTGGTGTGGCCGGCCGCGCGCATCCGGCGCAGGACGTCCAGCCCGCTCATGTCGGGCAGGTGCACGTCGAGCAGCACGAGGTCGACGGCCGTGGTCGCCAGCACCCGCAGCGCCTCCGCCCCGGCGCCGGCCACGGCCGTGACGGCGAACCCGGCGACCCGCCCGACGTAGGCGGCGTGGGCGGCGGCGGCCACCGGGTCGTCGTCGACGACGAGCGTGCGGACCGGGCCGGCCGGCGCGGCGGCCTCGGGCGCGGGGCCGCTCACGGCAGCCACACCCGGAACCGCGCCCCCGGCCCGCCGGGCACGACCTCGACGGTGCCGCCGTGGCGCTGCACGGCACGGCGCACGAGGGCGAGCCCCAGGCCGCGGCCCATGCCCTCCGACGGCTTGGTGGTCCAGCCGGAGGTGAAGACGCGCTCGGCGTCGGCGGGGTCCAGGCCCGGCCCGGAGTCGCTGACGCACAGCACGAGGCCGCCGTCCGCGGGCCCCGCGTCCAGCCGCACGCGCGGCGGCACCCCGTCCTCCCTGGGGCCCTCCAGCGCGGCGTCCACGGCGTTGTCGAGCAGGTTGCCCACGATCGTCACGAGGTCGCGCGGGTCGGCCACCCCGTCGGGTACCCGGGTGCCCTCGGCGACGTCCAGCTCCACGCCGCGCTCCCCCGCCGCGGCCGCCTTGCCGACGACGAGCGCGGCCAGCTCGGGCACCGCGATGCCGGCGACGACGGTGTCGGTGAGCCGCTGGGCCAGCTCCAGCTCGGTGGCGGCGTACTGCAGGGCCTCCTCGGGCCGGCCCAGCTCGATGAGCGCGACGACCGTGTGCAGCTGGTTCGCGGCCTCGTGGGCCTGGGCGTTGAGCGAGTGCGCGAACCCGCGGATCGTGTCCAGCTCGTCGCCGAGGGCGCGCAGCTCGGTCAGGTCGCGCAGGGTGACCACGGTGCCCAGCTCGCGGCCCTCGAAGCGGGCGGGCGCCCGGTTGACGACGACGATCCGGTCGGCGGTCAGGTGCATCTCGTCGGTGCCCGCCCCGCCCGCCACCAGCGCCCCGCCCAGCCCGGCGGGCAGCCCGATCTCGTCGGCCCGGCGGCCGTGCACGTCCGCGGGCAGCGGCAGCAGCCGCCGCGCCTCGTCGTTGACCAGCGCGATCCGCCCGTCGCGGTCCAGCAGCAGCAGCCCCTCGCGCACGGCGTGCAGGACCGCGTCGTAGTAGGTGTACATCCGGGCCAGCTCGCCCCGTCCCAGGTCCCGGGTGGTGCGCCGCACCCACCGGCTGACCAGCCACGACCCCAGCCCGGCCAGCGCCAGCTCCCCCGCCGCCGCGGCGAGCAGCACCGGCACCCGGCCCAGCAGCTCCGCCGAGACGTTGGTCAGCGTGCGCCCCGCCGAGACGAGCGCGACCACCCGCCCGCCCTCGTCGCGGACCGGCACGACCGCGCGCACCGACGGGCCGAGCGTGCCGGTGTAGGTCTCGGTGAAGTCGTCGACGCCGGCCGCGGCCGGGCCGATCGTGCCGAGGAACCGGCGGCCGATCTGCTCGGTGTCGGGGTGCGACCAGCGCAGCCCCTGCGGGGTCATGACGACCACGAAGTCGGTGGCGGTGTCCCGGCGCACCGTCTCGGCCAGCGGTTGCAGGACCGCGGTGGGGTCGGCGTCGTCGAGGGCCCCGAGGACGTCCGGGGTGGCGGCGAGCGTGTGGGCGATGCCGAGCATCTCCTCCGCCGTCTCGGCCCGGTTGTCCTCGGTGAGCTGGAGCCACGACAGCACGCCGACCCCGGCGAGGAGCAGGACGACGAGCACGGCCTGCAGCACGAAGACCTGCCCGGCCAGGCTCATGCCCGGGCGGCGACCGAAATGAACGGAAGGGGGAGACACGGCTCACCTCCTCTCATGCTCGACCACCAAGGGTCACCAAGACACCGTCGTCGTCCTCGGGAGAGCCATGGCCAGCACCGAAGTGTCCAGCGGGGGCGCCCCGCCCGTGAAGCGGGACCGCACCCACTTCCTCTACATCGCCGTCATCGTCGCCGTCCTGCTCGGCATCGTGGTCGGCATCGTCGCACCCGACGTGGGTGTGGCGCTCAAGCCGATCGGCACGGGCTTCGTCGACCTCATCAAGATGATGATCAGCCCGATCATCTTCTGCACCATCGTCCTGGGCATCGGTGCGATCAAGCAGGCGGCGAAGGTCGGCAAGGTCGGCGGTCTCGCCCTCGGGTACTTCCTGGCGATGTCGACGTTCGCGCTGGCCGTCGGCCTCGTCGTCGGCAACCTCATCCAGCCCGGCGCGGGCCTGGACATCGCCGCCGGCGAGGCCCCGGACACCTCCGAGGCCGAGGGCACCGTCGACTTCCTGCTCGGCATCATCCCGGAGACGCTCGTGTCGCCGCTGGTGGGCGAGAGCGTGCTGCAGACGCTGTTCGTGGCGCTCCTCGTCGGCTTCGGCGTGCAGGCGCTCGGCCCGGCCGGGCAGCCGATCCTGCGCGGCGTGGGCCACTTCCAGAAGCTCGTCTTCCGGATCCTCGTCATGATCCTCTGGGTCGCCCCGATCGGCGCGTTCGGCGCCATCGCCGCCGTCGTCGGCGAGACGGGCTGGGACGCCATCGTCGCCCTGTTCCAGATCATGGCTGGCTTCTACCTGACCTGCGCGCTGTTCGTCTTCGTCGTCCTCGGGCTGGTGCTGCGCGTCGGCGCCGGGCTCAACATCTTCGCGCTGCTTCGCTACCTCGGGCGGGAGTTCCTGCTCATCGTCTCCACGTCCTCGTCGGAGTCGGCGCTGCCGCGGCTCATCGCGAAGATGGAGCACCTGGGCGTGTCCCGGCCGGTCGTCGGCATCACGGTGCCCACCGGGTACTCGTTCAACCTCGACGGCACCGCGATCTACCTGACGATGGCCTCGCTGTTCATCGCCTCGGCCCAGGGCACGCCGCTGTCGGTGGGCGAGCAGATCTCGCTGCTCGTCTTCATGATCATCGCCTCGAAGGGCGCGGCGGGCGTCACCGGTGCCGGCCTCGCCACGCTGGCGGGCGGCCTGCAGGCGCACCGGCCCGACCTGGTCGACGGCGTCGGCCTGATCGTCGGCATCGACCGGTTCATGTCCGAGGCCCGCGCCGTCACCAACTTCGCGGGCAACGCGGTGGCCACCGTGCTCATCGGCCACTGGGTCGGCGAGTTCGACCGCGGCCGCGCCGACGCCGTGCTCGCCGGGCACGACCCGTTCGACGAGGCCACGATGCTCGACGCCGACCACGGCGCCCCGGCCGACGAGCCGGCCGTGAGCGTCGAGAAGCAGCCGGCGGCGCAGGCCTGAGGCCCCGCCCCGAGCGCCACGAACGGCACTCCCGTCCACTCCCGGTGGACGGGAGTGCCGTTCGTGGGGCAGCGTCCCGGCATGCGCGCCGAACAGCTGACCGACGCCGTGGCCGAGCACGGCGAGGGACCGGTGTGGGACGCCCGCACCGGCGAGCTGGCGTCGGTGGACATGCACCGCGGCGACCTGCTGCTCCTGGACCGGGCGGGCACCGTGCGGCGCCGGCACGTCGCGGACCTGCTGGCCGCGCTGCGCCCCCGGGCGGCGGGCGGCTGGGTGCTGGGCGTGCGGCGCGGGTTCGCGCTGCTCGACGACGACGGCACGACCCCGCTGGGCGAGCTGTGGGACGACCCGGACGTCCGGATGAACGACGGCGGCTGCGACCCCTCCGGCGCGTTCTGGTGCGGCTCGATGGGCCCGCCGGGGCGCGCCGCGCTGCACCGCCTCGACGTCGACGGCACGGTGTCGACGCCGCTGTCCGGGCTGACGGTGTCCAACGGCCTGTCCTGGACCCCCGACGGCTCGCGGGCCTTCTACGTCGACTCCGCCACCGGCCGGGTGGACGTGCTGCGCACCGAGGGCGCGCGCGTCGTGGCGCGGGAGCCGTTCGCGAAGGTGGACGGGGTCCCCGACGGCCTGGCCCCCGACGCGGAGGGCGGCGTGTGGGTCGCGCTGTTCGGTGGCGGGGCGGTGCACCGCTTCGGCCCCGACGGCACGCTCGACGCCGTCGTGGAGGTCGGGGCGAGCCACCCGACGGCGTGCGCCTTCGGCGGCCCCGACCTCGACGAGCTGTGGATCACGACCTCGACCCAGGAGACCGGCCCGGACGGGCACAACGGCGCCCTGCACCGGTGCCTGCCCGGCGTGCGGGGGATCGCGCCGCTCCCCTTCCGCGGCTGACCGCCCGTCCCGCGCCCGGGCCCGCCCACCGCCGCAACCAGGGGCCCCTCCGCGCGCCGCACCGGGCCTCTGCCACCCTGAACGCGAAGATGACCTGCGTGAACCCCGCCCGGGGACCGCGCACGGAGAGGAGAGACCCGAGATGGCACTGCCCACGCTCACCCCCGAGCAGCGCGCCGAGGCCCTGAAGAAGGCCGCCGCCGCCCGCACCGCGCGCAAGGAGCTGCGCGACGCGATCGCGTCGGGCAAGGAGACGATCCCCGGCGTGCTCGGCCGGGCCAAGACCGACACGATCGTCGGCAAGACCAAGGTCGCCGACCTGCTCAAGAGCCTGCCCGGCTACGGCCCCGCCAAGGTCTCGGCGCTGCTGGAGCAGACCGGCATCGACGCGTCCCGCCGCGCCGCGGGCCTCGGCGACCGTCAGCGCCAGGCGCTGCTGGACGCCCTGAAGTAACCGCGCGCCCCGGATGGCAGGAAGGCCACCTCACGCAACCTGCTTGCGGGAAGGTGGCCTTCCTGCAACGGGGGGTCAGGGGGACGCCGCCCAGCGGTACCGGCGTTCCGGGCGGCCCGTGCCGCCGTAGCGCAGCTTCACCACCGCTGCCCCGGTCTGGGCGAAGTGCTCCAGGTACCGGCGCGCGCTCACCCGCGACAGCTCGGTCAGCTCGGCGCACTCCGCGGCCGACAGGTCCCCGTCCGCGGCCCGCAGCACCTGCTCCACGAGCCGGGCCGTCGGGGCGGTGAGCCCCTTGGGCAGCCGGGTCGCCACGCCGGGGCGGGCCCCGAAGACCGTGTCGATGACGTCCTGTCCCGCGCGGTCGAGGCCCGCGAGCCGGCCCCGCACCCGGGCGATCCGCTCCACGTGGTCGCGCAGCGCGCCCGCGTCGAACGGCTTGACCAGGTAGTGCGCCGCCCCGCCGTGAAGGGCGCCGGTGACGGTCACGGAGTCGTCCGCGGCGGTGATCATCAGGACGAACGGGTCGTCGGCCGCGCCGGTGCGCAGCAGCCGCAGCACCTCCAGCCCGGACACGTCGGGCAGGTAGACGTCGAGCAGCACGAGGTCGGGCCGCAGCTCGCCGGCCATCCGCAGGGCGTCGGTCCCGGTGTGCGCCACCCCCACGACCGTGCACCCCGGGATGCGCGCGACGTAGCCGCTGTGCACCCGGGCCACCATGAAGTCGTCGTCGACGACCAGCACCCTCACGCGACGCCCTCCCCCGCCAGCGGCAGCACGGCCGTGAACACCGCGCCGCCGTCGTTGTGCACCGCGATCGTGCCGCCCCGGCGCAGGCACACCTGGCGGGCCAGCGCGAGGCCGAGCCCGCGCCCGCCCGGCTGCTCGGCGGCCTTCGTGGTGAACCCGTGCCGGAACACCTCGTCGGCGATCCCTGACGCGACGCCGGGCCCCGAGTCGCGCACCCGCAGCCGCACGGCGCACGCCTCGGAGGCCAGGTCCACCTCCACCCGCCCCGTGCGGCCGACGGCGTCCAGCGCGTTGTCGACCAGGTTGCCCAGCACCGTGACGAGGTCGGCGGACAGGGCCGGGTCGCGCGCGGGGTCCACCGGGTCCAGCCGGGCCGTCGGGGCCAGGGTCAGGGACACGCCGCGCTCGGTGGCCAGGCTCGCCTTCGCCACGAGCAGCGCCGCGGCCGCCGCGTCGCCCACCCGGCCGGTGACCTCGCGGCGCCAGCCGTCGGACTCCGCGACGATCCCGGCGACGAACCGGCGCACCTCGTCGTGCTCGCCCAGCTCGGTGAGCCCGGCGATGGTGTGCAGCCGGTTGGTGAACTCGTGCGCCTGCGCGCGCAGCGTGTCGGTGACGTGCCGGGAGGCGTCGAGCCGGTCCTGCAGCGCGGTGAGCTCGGTGCGGTCCCGCAGCGTGACGACGGCGCCGACGTCGGTCCCGTCGACCACGACGGGCCGGCGGTTGAGCACGAGCACCCGGCTGCCGCGCAGCACGAGCTGGTCCGGGCCGGTCACCGCGCCGGTCAGCACGTCGCGCAGCCTGCCGTCGAGCGCGGCGACGTCGACGTCGCCGGGCTGCTCGCCGGGGAGGTCGAGCAGGTCGCGGGCGGCGTCGTTGAGCAGCGTCACGCGGTGCGCGGGGTCGAGCCCGAGCACCCCCTCCTTGACGCCGAGCAGCATCGCCTCGCGCCGCTGCACCAGCTCGACGATCTCCGCGGGCTCCAGCCCGAGGGTCTGCCGGCGCACCCGGCGGGCCAGCAGCAGCGAGCCGACCACGCCGATCACCAGCGCGACGCCGAGCAGCGCGGTGACCTGCCCCGACGCGGCGGCCAGCCCGGTGAGCAGCGGCGGCGCCGCGACCCGGGCCGCGACGACCCCGATCACGCCGGTCCCGGCGCCGTCCGGGGCCATGACCGGCACCTGCGCGTCGACGGTCCGCCCGCCCGGGTAGCCGACCCACGACCGCCCGGCCGCCGCGGTGCTCCCGCCATCGTCGAACGGCTCCCCGATCCGCGCCGGGTCCCCGGCCGCGCGGACCACGCCCGCCCCGTCGACCACCACGACGTCGTCGGCGCCCGAGAGGTTGCGCGCGCTCACCGCGATCGCCGGGACCGGGCCGAAGTCGCCGGCGAGCAGCCGCTCCCGCAGCAGCGTCCCGGCGGCGACGTCCTCGGCGACCGAGAGCATCCGCCTGCCCTGGGTCTCCCGGAACGCGGCGTCGCTCTGCACCACGGCGAGCGCGCCGACGGCGGCGAGGAGCAGCGCGACGATCCCGAGCTGCCAGCCGAGGAACTGCCGCGCCAGGGTGCGGCGGCGCATGGGCGGCAGCGTCGCACAGCGGCGCCCGCCGTGACCACAACGACCACAACGACCGTTGTGGCGCCAAGGCAGACAGGGCGGCGCGGCCCTGCGCACCATGACCCGCACCACACGGACTCGACGGAGAGGACGGACATGCCGCCCACGGACACGGCACCCGCAGCACCGGCGCCACCGGCGCCGCGGCGGGCCGGCCGGACGCCCGCACTGCTCGCCGCGGTGGCCGCGCTCGCGGCCCTGCTGCTCGTGCCGCCCCTGATCGGCGCCGCCGCGGGGGGCGGGGACGGCACCCAGCTCCGCGGGCTGCGCGTCCTCGTGCCCAACGCCCCCGGCGGCGGCTACGACATCACCGCCCGCACCGCGGCCCGCGCCATGGAGGACTCGGGCACGTCCGGCGCCGTCGAGGTGTTCAACCTGCCCGGCGCGGGCGGCACCGTCGGTCTGGGGCGCACGGTCAACGAGGGCGGCAACGACCGCCTCGTCATGTCGATGGGCCTCGGCGTCGTCGGCGCCGTGTTCACCAACGCCTCGCCGACCACGCTCGCCGACGTCACGCCGATCGCCCGGCTCACCGAGGAGAGCGAGATCGTCGTCGTCGGCAAGGACTCCCCGTTCACCTCGATCGACCAGCTCGTCGCGGCGTGGACGGCCGACCCGGCGGCGGTGCCCGTCGGCGGCGGCTCCTCCCCCGGCGGCCCGGACCACCTCGCCCCGATGCTCATGGCCCAGGCCGTCGGGCTGGCCCCGCGCGACGTCAACTACGTCGCCTACGACGGCGGCGGCGAGCTGCTCGCCGCGGTGCTCGGCGACAAGGTCGCGTTCGGGGTGTCCGGGCTCGGCGAGTTCGCCGACCAGGTCGCCGCGGGCGAGCTGCGCGTGCTCGCCGTGACCTCCGCGGAGCGCGCGCCGGGGCTCGACGCCCCGACGCTGGTCGAGTCCGGGATCGACGTCGAGTTCACCAACTGGCGCGGCGTCGTCGCGCCCCCCGGGCTGGACGACGAGGGCCGCACCGAGCTCGTCGAGGCCTTCACCGCCCTGCACGGGACGCCGGAGTGGACCGAGGCGCTGCAGACCAACGGCTGGGACGACGCCTTCCTCGTCGGCGACGAGTTCGGCGCGTTCCTCGCCGCCGAGAACGACCGCGTCGCCGGCGTGCTGCGCGAGCTGGGGCTGGTGTCATGACCACGATCCTCAAGGGCCGCTCCGAGCTGGGCGTGAGCGCGCTGCTGCTGCTCGCGGGCCTGCTCGTCGTCGTCGACAGCCTGCTCGGCACGGACGCCGGCAGCAGCTCGGACCCGCTGGGGCCGCACGCGGTGCCCTTCGTCATCGGCGGGCTGCTGGTGCTGCTCGCCGTCCTGCTCGCCCGCGACGTGCTGCGCGGCGGGCACGGCGAGGCCGAGGGCGGCGAGGACGTCGACCTGTCGACGCCCGCCGACGCCCGCACGGTCCTGACCCTGGCCGGCGTGCTCGTCGCGACGGCCGCGCTCATCCCGGTGCTCGGCTGGCCACTGGCCGGCACCGGGCTGTTCTGGGGCACGACGTACGCGCTGGGGTCGCGGTCCTTCCCGCGCGACCCGCTGATCGCCGCCGGGGTCTCGCTCACCACCTGGATCGTCTTCGACGGCCTGCTGGGCGTGGACCTGCCCGGCGGCCCGCTCATGGGGGTGTTCGGCTGATGCTCGACTCCTGGAACTCGTTGCTCGGCGGCTTCGCCGGCGCGCTGACCCCGTCCAACCTGCTGTTCGCCGCGATCGGCGTGCTGCTGGGCACCGCGATCGGCGTGCTGCCCGGGATCGGCCCGGCGATGGCCGTGGCGCTGCTGCTGCCCGTCACCTACGCCTTCGACCCGACCGGCGCGTTCGTGCTGTTCGCGGCCATCTACTTCGGCGCGATGTTCGGCGGCTCCACCACCTCGATCCTGCTCAACACCCCTGGCGAGAGCGCGTCGGTGATCGCGGCGATCGAGGGCAACCCGATGGCCCGGTCCGGGCGCGGGGCGCAGGCCCTGGCCGCCGCGGCCATCGGGCACTTCATCGGCGGCATCGTCGGCGCGATCGGGCTCGTGGTGCTGGCCCCGCTCGTCGCCTCGGTGGCGGTCGACATCGGCGCGCCGGACTACTTCGCCGTCATGGTGCTGGCGTTCGTCGCGGTCACCTCGGTGCTCGGCACGTCCCGGGTCCGCGGGTTCGCCGCGCTCGCGATCGGGCTGGCCATCGGCTTCGTCGGGCTCGACCCGCTCACCGGCCAGGCCCGGCTGACGTTCGGCGTGCCGCAGCTCGCCGACGGCATCGACGTCGTCATCGTCGCGGTGGGGCTGTTCGCCGTCGGCGAGGCGCTCTGGGTGGCCGCGCACCTGCGGCGCACCCAGGACCAGGTGATCCCCGTCGGGCGGCCGTGGCTCTCCCGCGAGGACCTGCGGCACACCTGGAGGCCGTGGCTGCGCGGGCCGTTCATCGGCTTCACGTTCGGGTCGATCCCGGCGGGCGGCGCGGAGATGTCGACGTTCATGTCCTACGTGACGGAGAAGCGGCTCTCGCGCCGGCCCGAGCAGTTCGGCAAGGGGGCCATCGAGGGCGTCGCGGGCCCGGAGGCGGCGGCCAGCGCGTCGTCGGCGGGGACGCTCGCGACGATGCTCACCCTCGGCCTGCCGACCACGGCGATCGCGGCCGTCATGCTCGCGGCGTTCCAGCAGTTCGGCATCACGCCCGGCCCGCTGCTGTTCACCAACGAGCCCGACCTGGTGTGGACGCTGATCGCGAGCCTGTTCATCGGGCTGGTCCTGCTGCTGGTGCTCAACCTGCCGCTCGCGCCGCTGTGGGCGAAGCTGCTGCAGATCCCGCGGCCCTACCTCTACGCGGGCATCCTGTTCTTCGCCTGCGTCGGGGCCTACGCGGTGAGCGGCCAGCCGGTGGACCTGCTCGTGCTGCTCGCCATCGGCGGCATCGGGTTCCTCATGCGCCGCTACGGGCTGCCGGTGCTGCCGGCGATCATCGGGGTGATCCTCGGGCCGGACGCGGAGCTGCAGCTGCGCCGGGCCCTGCAGATCGCCGACGGCGACTGGGGCACGCTGGTCTCCACGCCGCTGTCGATCACGGTCTACGCGGTGATCGCGCTGCTGCTGGTGGTGCCCGCGATCCGGCGCCTGCGCCGGCCGGCCCCGGCCGACCGGGAGCGCACCCCGGTCTGACCCGCCCCGCCCCGTTGCAGGAAGGCCACCTTCACGCACGCTCGTTGCGGGAAGGTGGCCTTCCTGCCATCCGGGGTCAGGGACGCGAGCGGGCCAGCGCCAGGAGCTCGTCGAACTCGGTCACGAGCAGGCCCGCCAGGTCGTCCAGGTCCGGGACGAGCTCGCGGCAGGCGACCAGGCCGAAGTGCATGCCGCCGTGGTAGCTCTGCACCGTGATGTTCAGCCCGACCCCCTCGGTCACGACGGAGACGGGGTGGACGGCGAGCAGCCGCGCCCCGGCCAGGTAGACCGGCACCGCCGCACCCGGCACGTTGGACAGCACCACGTTGAAGGGGTGCAGGCGGCTCAGCAGCCCCGCCGCCGCGGCCACCCGGGCCCCGCGGGCGGCCAGTGCCGGGGCGAAGAAGCTGCTCACGTCGTCGACGAGGCCGGGCGGCAGCATCGCGTGCTGCGCCTTGGCCAGGCGGGTGGCCGCGTGGGCGGCGGCTACGCGCTCGGCCGGGTCGGCGAGGTGGGTCGGGATCGGGGTGTACATCGCCGACACGCGGTTGCCGGCGCCGCCGTCGCCGCCGGGGTCGGTGAGCGCCACCGGCATCATCGCCACCAGCGGCGCGTCGGGCAGCTCGCCGTGCCCGTCGAGGTAGCGGCGCAGCGCCCCGGCGCAGACCGCCCCGAACACGTCGTTCACGGTGACCCCGAACGCGTTCTTCACCTCCTTCACCTCGTCGAGGCGCAGCGTGCGGGCGGCGAAGCGGCGGTGCGGGGTGATCGGCCGGCTGAAGCGCGTGGCCGGGGCCGTCCCGGCCGCGACGATGACGCCGCCGTCGCGCTCGCCCCAGCCCAGCGCCCCGCGGACCAGCGGGGCCGCCAGCACCGCCGCGGCCGGGACGGCGCGGGCCAGCCCGGTGATCACCCGCGC